>JAVKFU010000017.1 GCA_040223695.1 Deltaproteobacteria bacterium | reverse complement strand
GGAGATGGGAGGAGGAGGCGGTATGCCGCCTTCGATGGCCGGCATGGGCGGTATGGGCGGAATGATGTAAGGATAGAAAAGAAAATAAAGCTTGTAAAAGTAAAAGAGCGGGCTCTCCTCATATAGGATTGCCCGCTCTTTATTATTAAGTTAATATTAGAATTTATATTTGTTTAAAGCTCGGTTGATCCGCAGCTTGCCAGGCAGGCTTAAAAGCAAAAAGATAACGCCTGTGAAACCCTCTCCATTCCTTTGCGTTTTGCCTAAGCGCTTTATCAGGCAAACCGAAAACGCGGACATTTAAGAATCCTGCAAGTCGGACGCTTTCCCCCTTATCTGCAAGAGAACCATACAGATGGCATCGATGTCAACGCTGACAGGAGCCTTTCCACTGACTCTTAATACCCTCTGTTAGATTATTTATGGGGTAGCGGAGAAATTACTTCGCATAAATCACTTTTTCATCCCGTTAAATCCCGGTTCTGTGAGATTATTTTGTAGAGCTTTATAAATTAAAGTCAGTTATGGGACAATTAGAATTAACACTTCAGCAGTTCCTCTTAGTCGGATACCGATAATACCGGGCTCGGTCTTTATTTTAAATTTAAAAACAATCCGTTTATAGTTTAAATTTAACTCTATACACAATGGCCGATAAACCTCATTATCTAAACCACAGAAAGAGGCTCAGGGAACGGTTTCATAAAACAGGAGCCGACGGGATGCACGACTATGAGCTGCTTGAGCTACTTCTGACTTATTCGATCCCGAGAAGAGACGTGAAACCCGTGGCTAAAAAGCTTTTGTCCGAATTCGGAAGCCTGTCAGGGGTTTTAGACGCGGATCAGAAGAAGCTTGAAGCATTGAGCGGCGTAGGGTCTGTGTCCGCCACCCTAATACGTCTTGTAAAGGAATTATACGGCTCTTATTTGGCCGAGAATATGAAGAAGGGCGATATTCTCTCTTCACCGGAGGCCGTACTGAAGTTCGTGCGGGTCAGGCTTTCCGGCCTTGTGAACGAGGCTTTCATGGTGATTTTCTTAAACGTAAAGAACGAGGTAATCGATTATTCAATACTTCATGAGGGCACCGTAGATAATGTGGCGGTTTATCCGAGGCGGATAATAGAGTCCGCTATTTCCCATAACGCCTCCGGAATTATACTCGTTCATAATCATCCAAGCGGGAACCCTGCGCCCTCGAGAGAGGATAAAATTCTGACACGGGATATTAGAGAGGCGGTAAATACGATTGATATAAGGATGCTCGACCATATAATTGTCGGAAAAGGCGGCTACTTCAGCTTTGTGGAAAGTGGCTTGCTCAATGCTTAGAAATAAATTATAAGGAGATGATGGTGGAAAACTTCTCTCACAGCACCCAGGGAACTTACAAGAGAAATTCCGGCTCGCTGCACCGAAAAGCCCTCTATCTGTCGATATTTACGGTCGGCTATAACATTCTTGAGGGGATAGTATCGATTATCGCCGGATACCTGGCAGGGAGCGTTGCACTCGTGGGGTTCGGCCTAGACAGCTTCGTCGAGTCTCTCTCCGGCGGGGTAATGATCTGGAGATTCGAGAAGCACGGGAAAATTTCGGAAGAGGAGGAAGAGAAGGCCGAGGCCAAGGCGGCGAGATTCGTAGCCTACACATTTTTTGTCTTCGGGGCTTACGTGTTGTTCGAATCGCTTAAAAAACTTATTTATCGTGATATACCCGAGCCGAGTCTTCTAGGAATAGTAATAGCGATAGTTTCTCTCGTGGTTATGCCGGTATTGTTTTATTTGAAAAATCGAATTGGAAAATCTATCGGGAGCAGGGGACTCGTTGCGGATTCGAAGCAGACACTTGCGTGCGTGTATTTATCCGTAGCCCTCCTTACTGGTCTCGGGCTCAATTACCTGTTCGGATTGTGGTGGGCGGATCCCGCAGCTGGGTTACTCATTGTGCTCTTCCTGGTAAGGGAAGGTTATGAAACATTGAGAGAAGAGCAGGTTTGCGCCTGCTAGTTACATAAATGTTTAAAAGAACGGAGAGGCGGGCAGTCCCCTTTGTATATGTGAATACCGCAATGTATATTAGAAATCTAGAAGATTTGACTTTATTACATTTCCGGCATTCATTTGTCGGAGAAAAAGCTGAATGAAAGATAAAAATAGGGATTCTGAATCAAAGTCACAATCGAGCCCGGTAACCGTTCTCCGTTTCATACTGACATACGTGCTCCTGATGGGGGCCTTCTTCCTGCTTATCGGACTTAAGCCTGTTCAGGATATAATCGACATAAACGGCGGGTATTCAAACGCCATTGTATATTTCACGGCGAAGATCCTGGGCGTGCTGGGAGTGTCCTCCACGCTCCAGGGGTCGATTATACATCTGCCTTCAATTTCACTCGATGTGGAGTTCGGATGTAACGGTCTTGAGGCCGTCATGATATACGCAGTTGCGGTACTGACGTTTCCGGCATCGTGGAGAGACAGGATTATCGGCATAATAGCGGGTTTTCTTGTTATTCAGGTGCTGAACCTGGTGAGAATCGTGGCGCTCGCCTATGCCGGCGTTTATCACCGGGATTTATTCGATTTGATACACCTTTACGTGGCCCAGGGCGTAATGATAGCGGTGGCTCTCGGGACATTCGTACTCTATTTGAACTACCTCAGTCATGGACGAGAAAGAAAACAAGAAGCGGAAGCTGCTTAATCCCGCCTTACTCAAGGCCGCCCTCATATTCGTCGTATCCTACCTGATTTTCCTGGCTGTATGGCTGGTAGTGAAAGGGTACTACGGCATGGCGATTACGGGTACGGCCTCTTACGCAATCACATTTATAAAAAATGTCGATATAGTGGAGTTTGTAAGGAACAAGGACATAATAACCGTAGGTTTTATCCCTAAGAAGTACGGGGTTACGATTTTGAAGACAGGAATAGATATACCTATTTCCAATTACACCTTCAACGCGCCGCTCACCTTTGCCATCATGGCCGCTTTTTATCCGTTTTTGAAAAGGCGGTGGATATATCTGGAGGCCGTTTTGATCCTGGTCGCCGTGCATTTTCTCTTTGTGTTCTCGCTTGAGGGTCAGAAGCTGACGGCTGCCCTGGAAGCTCAGGGTTATGAGAAATCGGGAGCGGCGGCGCATATATTCTGGGAGTTCCTGTGGGGATTTGTGGATAACATGGTCGTGAGATTCGAGCCCTTTTTAATAGGGGCTTATCTCTATTTCTTCAGAAATAAAAAATCCGAGGAGATAAGGCCGGTTAAGAAAAAAAAGAAGTAGATATGAAATAATTATGTTTGCGCCGGGCGCTTGTAGTGAAGGATTCTAAATAATGCCCTGTTCCAGAGAACGCCCGTAAAATAGGTAACATATATAAGTATTATCCCGAGAATAAATGATACGATTACACCTGTAACGTCAGTCATTCCATATGGATTGCCCTTGAAAAACAGCTCATCCGTGAGCCTGAAAACATCGTCGCTCCTCAAGCGGTCAGCATTAAAGCCCGGAAAGAGGAAGCTTGCGAGCCGGGTAAATATAATCGAGCCCATTTCATAGTAATCTCCGCTGAAGGATATAAAAGGCGCAAACGCCATAGGGATGCCGAAGCCGAGTTTTACGCTCGCTGAGAGCGGCGAGGAGCGCGCTGCCGACTTGAGTAGCGGGACGCCTATGAAAATTGTCAGCAGGAAGGGGAAAAATACAGTCAAGAGATATATGAGGTCGCTGCCGCCGGTATCGAATCCGGTCAGCTGTCCCGCGTACTCGGAGCCGGATGAAACAAAAGGGAAAACTTCCTTTAATATATCCGCCCCGTATAGAGGGCTTATCTCAAGCCTGCTCACACTTCCTCCGCCGAGAATACATCCGTAGGCGTGTCCCAATTCGTGAATAGGGACGTATATCCACCAGGATACACCGAACGAAATGAATATAAGCCCTATATTAAAAGCTGAGGCCTTTTTGAGGCTCTTTTCCAGCCCTGACAGAAAATCCTCAAACGGATAGAGGAGAATAAATCTGAGTCTTGAAGTCATACTAGAGTTCCTTCATCTTATACAGGGATTACGATATTGTAAATAACTGTTTGCTCCTTGAGTCATTTATTAAGTGGAATCCAAGTTAACATTAAGAAGCAATCATAACCTCCAAAGGTCATTGACAAAATTAGTTCTTGGTTATAGAATCTTGATGGATTGGAGGTCGAGTGATTTATTCAAAAAGGGCACACTATTCGAAAGGATAGAGTAATGCCGCCGGCCTTCGGGCGCTTGAGCAAGCCCGGGGCGGCAGTGACGCCTGAGTGATGGAGGATGAATCTTTGTACATATTCCGCTCTTCTCAGTTGAATTTAAGGCGGTCGTACTCTGCCTTTTTGACTATGTGCCGTAAGAATGCCCCCGTGAGAGGAGCGACTCTGCATAAAGAAGCTTATCTGATTCTTTCTATATTATTCTTCCCCGTATTTTTTCTATTTTCCCCGGCCTATACACAGGCCAATTCCTACTATTACAAAAAGGAAAGTAACGGCGTTGTCTATTACACGAATATTGATCCGAAAAGCAGCAGCTACAAACGCGTAGTAAATCCCTGGGGCACTTTCAGGGGGACGCCGAAAAGTAAGAGGGGGTATCTGAATAAGTTTAAATATTCTGACAAGTTCGATGAGAACATCACCACTACAGCCCGGTGGTACGGAATAGACCCGCTGCTAATAAAGGCGATGATAAAGGTGGAGTCCAATTTCAATGCTGACGCAGTTTCGCCCAAGGGCGCTATGGGAATCATGCAGCTCATGCCCGGCACGGCCGAGCGCGTCGGAGTGGCCGACCCGTTTAACCCGTCGGAGAACATAGAGGGCGGGGTCAGGTATTTCAACAAACTGCTGAATATGTTCAATGATGTAACGCTTGCGATCGCGGGGTACAATGCCGGAGAGAACGCCGTGAAAAAATACGGCTACAAGATACCGCCCTATTCGGAAACGATAGAATATGTGGAAAAAGTCTACGCTCATTATGATTATCTAAAGCAGACACCAACGGCGAGAAATATTAAGGCCAGAGTTGCCGACAGGAAGGACAAGAATAACTCTCCGAAGAAAAAAGTTAAATCATTCGTATACGTGGAGACCCTTAAGACAGAGACTATAGTAAATAACAAGGGGAAATCTCCCCGGAAGTCCGAATCAGGGGCTAATAAAGAGGCCGGCGAAAAGAAGCAGACCGCATCGGCGGTAAAAGCTGATTCGCCTCAAGTAACCGACGCACTCGTAGCAAGTGACTCAAACGGGAGTTATACGGTTCAGATTGCCTCCTACCCTGATCTGGATATCGCGAGGAAAATGGAGCAGGCGCTTCTGTCAAAGACCTATCCCGCGTATATAGAGAAGGCCGATTTGCCCGGCAGGGGAACCTGGTACAGGGTAAGAGTGGGGAAATTTACCACAAAAGAGGAAGCGAGTCGGTACGGAAGGGATATTCAGACAGATGAGCCCGAAGTGGACTCGATCCTTGTAACCTTAAATTAAGCCACTAGAATTCATTAATCAAGGGCCCCACAAACGGCCGCAGCGAGCTAGGGGGTATGGCGCCTGCTGAATTCCTTAAAAACCGCCCCGAATTACTTGACATTTACGGCAATGACAACATTAATAATTTCTTCTTTTCCTTGATGAAAAGAAGCAAAAATCACCGACTTAACAAAAAACCTGCAGACCTAAAATATTTTAACGATTGTGTATTTATTTTTTAACGCAATTTCTGTAATGTCGGAAAAGAAATGGCAAAAGACGAGATTCTGAAATAAATTCAGAATGACAAATAATAGATTTCTCGTGTTGGTCGACATGACACCTCCGTTCTAACCTTCCCCCTGTTAGGGGGAAGGAAATATCTAGTTTAGTCCAAGGATAGGCGGAAAAAGGAACGACATCCTTCGACTGCACACTACGTGTGCGCTCAAGGATGAGGGGGGTGGATTGCACCCACAGGGGATGTGCGGAGGAGATTCACCTTTAATTTGAATCAATGCGTTCAGTGCCGGAAATTAACAGGCTACTCTGCCTTTAAACAAGGGCGCCGGGTTCTTGGATCCGGTTTCACGACTTCGGTGCGAAGACGGAATGGTTAATTTGCAGTTAGCCGGGAGCGTCCAACTGCGCACTTGTACGCAATCCTTACTCAGAACCGTTCTCCTGTACCGGGGATAGGGAAATAAAAAGACAAAGACGTGATTGCCGCTCTCTGATATTTACTCCTGAATAACGAGGTATAGACGGAAGCGCCGGTTTTTATACAAGGCCCCCCGGGACGGAACTGAGCAAAAAGCGCCCGCACTATCGGGCTGGAATTTCCATGATACAATTATATATATATTATATTGCTTATAGTGAATATATACGACATTATCACGGCAACGCTTGCCGGGGATGAGTATACACGGGCGTAGTCCAAAAATTATTCAATAACGGCTTGATACAGGGGATTTTTAGCTTGACTATCATATAGCTTTTTTTTAAGATACTAGATGGTCGACGATTAGCCGTTTTACCAACCAAGGAGACAATTTTATGAAACCGATTATAATGGCAATTCTGATAATAGCCGCTTTCGGGTTTTTCCTCTACAACATTTACAACCTGATAAAGATTCTGCGAATCGGCAAATACGAGCCAAGATTCGACAACATAGGCGAGAGAATAAAACGCGTTCTCGTATATGTATTCGGCCAGAAGAGGCTTGTGAAGAATTACACATTCGCCGGTGTCGAACACTTCATGATTTTCTGGGGTTTCGTGATAATCACTATAGGAACCACTGAGATGCTGGTGGGAGGGGTTTTCCCGGGTTTCAAATTGGTCCCCGGATCAGCGCATAATGTCTATGAATTCATACTTGATATAGTACAGCTCCTTGTACTGGTGGCCATCGTCATGGGAATAATCAACAGGACGACCATTGCCAAAAGAAGGGAAGTCAACGGACTCGACGCGGTCGTCGTTTTGGGGTTGATATTCGGACTTATGGTTACGGCGTTCGGGGCTACTGGGACAAATATAGCACTGGGGGAAACCGAATCGAAGTGGCTTCCGGTTTCGAGCGTATTTGCAAATGTTTTCTTTAGCGGTATGAGTGAAGGAGGGCTCAGGTTCTCCCATGAATTTTTCTGGTGGTTTCATGTCCTGATAGTTCTCGGATTCCTTAACTATCTTCCTTATTCGAAGCACAGCCATGTTTTCACTGCAGTGCCGAATGTATTTTTTCAGAACCTTAAACCGAGAGGAGCCATGAAACCCATCGATTTCGAGAATGTGCCGGACGATATAGACCACTTCGGCGCCGGAACAATAGAGGATTTCACCTGGAAAAACATCCTCGACGCCTACACATGCACAGAGTGCGGAAGATGCACGGATAACTGCCCTGCCTGGCACACGGAAAAACCCCTTTCCCCAAGAGAAATTGTAGTTAAATTAAGGCATTACGCCTCAAGCGAGGGGAAAGTGATGTTAGACGGAGACTCCGTAAACGGAAATGGCCATGCCATAATTCCGGGTCCCGAATGGGTCACGGAGGATGAACTCTGGGCCTGCACCAGCTGTAACGCATGTGTCGAGCAGTGCCCGCTGTTTATAGACCAGATGGGAATGATAATGGAGATGAGGCGCTTTCTCACACTTGAGGGGAGGCTGACCGGAACCGCAGTAAAGACGCTCCAAAAACTTCAGACCCAGGGTAATCCGTGGGGATTCAGCGAAGGGGACCGGGCGAAATGGCTTTCTAACTATGAGGACGTCAATGTAATCGGCGAGGATGGCAAGGATGACGCAAGCACGTTTGACTACATATACTGGATGGGATGTTACGGAGGGTACGACCCCAGGGGGCAGAAGATCGCACAGTCTATAGTAAGCCTTTTAACTCAGGCCGGGGTTAACTTCGCCGTACTGGGGCCGATGGAAAGCTGTACGGGGGATCCGGCAAGAAGGCTGGGCGAGGAAGCCTTGTATCAGATGCTGGCGACCCAGAATATCGAGAACCTCAATGAACTCAAGGTTAAAAAGGTTATTGCGAACTGCCCGCACTGTTTTAACACGATTAAGAATGAATACCCGCAGTTCGGCGGAAACTACGAGGTTGTCAACCACACTGAACTGCTGAATGATCTTGTAAAAGAGGGGAAGTTAAGGCCGACCAAGGAGATAAAAGAGGATGTCGCCTATCACGACCCCTGCTATCTGGGGAGGTACAACAGGATATTCGATGCCCCTCGTGAGATACTTCAGTCGATTCCGGGATTAAATCTCGTGGAATTGGACCGTAAGCGGGAGAGGAGCTTCTGCTGCGGCGCGGGCGGCGGCAAGATATGGATGGAAGAGGACGCGCCGAGGGTAAACTGGAACCGTTTCGAGGAGGTGGAATCGAAAAATCCGGATACACTTGCGGTTGCATGTTACTTCTGCGATACTATGTTTGAGGACGCTGCGAAGCATGCCGGAAATGATAAGCTGCAGATAAAGGATATTTCTATGATTCTGAGGGAGTCTATAGAAACTGATAAGAAGGCTTAGCAGCTTATCCGCGTCTGCGTTAGGGACTCTTTATGAGCCTTTGCCTGTCAATTACCTGACTCAATATTTCTATAAATTACAGTCGGTTATGTAGGATTAGTAGTGGAAGATTCACGGGTATTTCAAATTCCGGTTGTAAATTAAGTCCCCGGGGTTATGATTCTTATCTATGGAGCCTGAAATAACCTGCTCGTCACTGCTCCTGGACTCCGGAGGAGGGTGGCTGGACGACATAACCGATACCGATTCATTCATGCTTTTCAAAAGACCCGTTTTATCCATGTCATTTCAGGGCGAGCTGACCAGGATTAATACCGGAAATAAAATAATTCAGTCAAAGCGCGACCCTGTAATGGTTCTGGAAGGGTATCTAAGCGAAGGTTACGTTGCAGCGGGATATCTGGGATATGAATATTCCGGGCTCACTGACACCGGCTTCACTCCTGTTCGCCGGAAGGACGGCACAAAATTCCCCGAGCTGTTTTTTCACCTGTACCGCATGGAGGACATCGAGAGAGGAAGTATCAGAGAGCTGGCTTACAGGTTCAACTTGCCGGTCAATGAGGAAAACCCCTGCGGGATCGATAAAGGCAACCATTCCATAATTTCGAATATGAGTAAAGCCGAATATATAGATATGGTGTTAAAGGCGAAAAAATACATTGAATACGGGGACTTATATCAGATAAATCTTTCTCAGCGGTTCATGCTGGACTTCACGATTAATCCTTTGCCTTATTTTATGAGAATGTTTCACGTGCAACATGTGCCGTTCGCAAGCTATATGGATTTTGGTGATTTTCAGCTTTTGAGCGGGTCAATGGAGCTTTTTTTAAGAAAAAAAGGGAGAAAACTGCTTACAAAACCAATCAAGGGAACGAGGAGGAGGGGGCTCTCCGAGCAGGCCGATACTATTAAGAAAGCGGAGCTTGTAAGCAGCGAGAAGGAGAGGGCAGAAAACCTGATGATTGTAGATCTCATGAGAAATGATCTCTCACGTGTGTGCAGGCCCGGCTCCGTCAAGGTGAACGGATTATTCGAGATAGAAAGTTACGCGACACTCCATCAGATGGTTTCCGAGGTACAGGGTGAAATTAAGGCTGATGCAGGCATAGGGGAGATCGTGAGAAATGTATTTCCTCCGGGATCGGTTACCGGAGCGCCGAAAAAGAGAACCTTGGAAATCATCGATGAACTCGAGCCGCATTACAGGGGACCTTATTGCGGCGCGATCGGAGTATTTTATCCTGACGGGGACTTTACGCTGAGTGTGGGAATAAGGGTTTTGGCGGCGGAGGCCGGGAGATGTTCATTCTGGGCGGGGGGAGGAATAGTATGGGACTCTGATCCAGAGAAGGAATACGAGGAATCATTGCTGAAATCCCTGGCTGTGAGAAAGGCCTTCGGTCTGATAGAGTGAGTCTATCCGGTTATAGTCAGAAAAACGGAAAATATTGTGTCAGAACAGGTGTTTATAGATGGCGAAAGAGCAGAAAGCCTACTGCCGTTGAGGACCTTATTTTACGGAGAGGGGGTTTTTGAGACCTTTCGTTACAAGTCCCGCTTACCTGTTTTTTTCCCGGTTCACTATCAGCGTATGAAGCGTGGGGCGGAGCTTTTAAGAATACCCATCCCGGAGATCTCCGGTTTATCAATGCAGGTACGAAACGCGGTTGAGGAAGCCGGGTATTCGGACGCGTATGTTAAGGTTTGTCTTCTGTCCCAGGGGAGCTCTCGTTTTTACGATAACCCTGAAAAAGAGGCAATTCTCGTAATTATCAAGGAGTACTCGGCAACCAAAGAACCTGTTAAAACTCTGGTTCACCCGGTTAAAAGGTACTCGGAATCACCGCTTCTCCGGATCAAGAGCATGAATTACCTGGAGAACATCGCCGCCCGGAGAGAGGCGATTGAAAAGGGGTTCGACGAAGCGCTTTTTTTAAATCACAGGGATGAGATTACCGAAGGTAGCGCAAGTAACGTATTCTGGTTCAAAGACGGTGTGATCTTTACGCCTTCTCTTGAGTGCGGCCTTTTACCGGGTATAACAAGGGATATTTTATTAAATAATATCCCGGAGCTTGGGATAGAGGTCAGAGAAGGGCGGTATTTTCCGAGCGATATTATTGATTCAGACTTCGCCTTTTTTACGAATTCCATAACGGGGTGCTCGCTTATTTCCCGGATAAATGATTGCAATATATCCGTTGATCAAAGACGGTACGGAGATTTAAAAGAGTTGCTTATTGAGAAGCTTAAATGGTCCTAACGCTCCGAAAAATACAGTTTTAGAGTGCTTTTTTATCCTGTAATTTTCCTTTAAATTCTCAAGTCCCTGTAATTAAAGAAAATTTAAAAAGTGGAAGGATTGTGGATAAATTTTTCGACGAATTGCGATTAGTCGTCCTAACTTCCTGTAATCATTAAATATAATATCTTAATCCCCCCTTGGTAAATGTGAAAAAATCTATCCACAATTGTGGATGTTTCACGTGAAACATCACGCCGCGCATTACTTGCCTACGCAGAACTTGCTGAAAATTCTTCCCAGTATGTCTTCGGTGGTAACTTCACCGGTAATTTCTCCGAGTGAGTCTAGAGCGACCCTCAAATCGAGAGCGAGGAATTCCGGGGATTCTCCTTTGTCCAGGACTTCAAGGAAGGAAATGAGACTGTCTCTTGCCTTTTCAATCGCGAGCTTATGCCTTAATTCGGTCAATACTATTTCGCTTGCTTCAGTGGCTTGGGATTCTCCCGTTAAAAGTTCTCGTATTTTGTCCTTGAGCTCTTCTATGCCCGTTCCGAGCTTGGCCGATGTGTGAATCATCCTTTCTTCATCTGCATAACCTGACAGGTCGACATACCTTATCTTCGTTCCAATGTCCGATTTGTTCAATATTAAAAGCGCTTTTTTATGTTTTGCCTCATTTAAAACCTCCATGTCATCGTTATCGAGTACAGCGCTTCCGTCCAAAACCACTATTAAAAGCTCGGCCTCAAGCGCTTTTTTCCTTGCAAGCTCCACCCCAGTCTTCTCTATCTTATCTGACGTCGCCCTTATCCCCGCAGTGTCAACCAGCTTGAGGGGTATGCCGCGAATATCCATGGATTCTTCGATAAAATCCCTTGTGGTGCCGGGCTCAGGGCTTACAATAGCCCTGTCTTTCATGATTAGCATGTTCAACAGACTCGATTTGCCGACATTTGGTTTGCCCAGAATAGCCGTTTTTACCCCGTACTTGATAATTCTGCCTTCGTCGTATGTAGACAATAAAGACTCTAGATTACGGATGAGCCCTGTTATCCGCCTCGTTAGCTCGTTTTTTACGATAGGATCTATGTCTTCCTCCGGAAAATCGACCTGCGCCTCAACTTCGGCCAGTACGTCAAGAACGGTTTCCTTAAAATCACTCGTTTTAGACGAAAGATGCCCATCAAGCTGTAATTCCGCCTGTTTCAGGCCTTCCCGAGTCTGGGCATTTACGATATCGGCTACGGCTTCTGCCTGTGTGAGGTCCATTTTACCGTTTAAAAAGGCCCTGAGGGAGAATTCCCCTGGGTTCGCGGGTCTGATATCGAGTGAAAAGAGCAGTTTGAGTATGCTTTTCGGGACAAGATATCCCCCGTGAGAGTGTATTTCAGCCATGTCCTCCCCGGTGTATGAATTCGGAGACCCCATAAAAACGCAAAGTACGTCGTCTATAAGTTCATCCGACTCAGGGTCTATAATTCGGCCGTGGTAGAGCTTGTGGGATTCCATCCGGGGAGCGTTTCCGCCCTTGCCGACTCTTCGGAATAGTCGGCTTACTGTGTCGAGCGATTTCGGGCCGCTTATTCTAATTACGGCGATCCCTCCGTCCCCCTCCGCTGTAGCAATTGCCGCGATTGTATCTTGATCAGGAATGGAAGCCCGGCTCATCTCAGGGATAAATTACCATAATCGCGCTATGGTTTCTAATGCAGGTATATCTAACCGGTCTGTTTGGAAGAGATTTTGCATATTAATTTAGTGTAAAGACCCTTTAATTGCCCATAGAAGGGGGTTTTAACCCCTTCTATGGAAATAATTTGGTTTGGCTCGGCAACTTAACTAAGTATTCCGTATTCCGCCAGAATGCACTAATGTCTTTACAAACCAAAATAAACTAATGAGCCTCAAAGGGAAGATTAAGCCCGCGATCTTTCCTTTTGGTTTAACGCTTCAATGGTCTCCATGGCCAGGCTTGTATGCGCGAAACACGCGCCTGCGGCCATTACCATAGCCACATTTATCGCCTCGGCGATCTGCTCTTTCGAAATTCCCGCGCTTCTGGCGTCTTTAACGCAGCCCCTAATGCAGTATGGGCATCTGGTCATCTGGGCGCAGGCGAGGCCTATTATGCCCCTTTTCATGTCCTTGCTGATAGCGCCGTCCGCAAAAACCTTCTTGGTGAACGCTTTGAAATTATCTGAGTTGTCTCCGCTGCACTGATGGAATTCGTTTATCTCCTTTGTTATATCCTTTTTGAAGAAATGGCCGTCCGTAAGCGGTATGTCGTTCTCAAGCGCGTCATGAGCCTCGAAAGCAATGCTCGAATAGGCGAAAGGCGCTCCCATGGAGAAGCGCAGTGCGACGTATATGGCCTCGACTATTTCCTGGTCCGAAGCACCCTGGTTCTTCGCCAGTCTGACCCTTGACCTGATGCAGTATGGACACCTGGTAATATGAGCACCCGCAACGGCGATAAGCTGTTTGTCTTTCTGGCTGAGGGCGCCGTCTTTGAAAACCCCGTTATGAAAGTCCATCCACGCCCCGTGCAGCTCGGGATTTATCTCCCTGAGAAGCCCCATCTCCTTCCCTATATCGCTTTTAAACAAATATTCCGACATTCTAATGCCTCCTTATTCTTTTTATTTTCAAGCAGCTTTTAGCAATTTTATCATCGTTTCGCTCCCGGAAGAGAGCGGATCGATGGATCTGTGGGTTTTGACCATCATTACGGCGCCTTCCAGGTGGGACAATATGAGCCGGGACATTATTTTTGGCGAAATATCACTCCTGAATTCCCCGTTGCTCATTCCTTCTTCAATGCATTCTTCAATCGATTTCTCCCACCTGCGGAAAAATGTCGATAATCTTTCTCTAAAATTCTCGTTGGCACCACTCATTTCTATGGCAAGGTTTCCGAATGGGCAGCCTTTCACACAACTCAAATCCGTATGAAATGTTTTCACTTTTTTGTAGAATTTGTCAATTCGCGAAGCGGGACTTTCCGAATTGTTCTCCAGTGTGGTTGAGAGCACCTCGGTTTCATATTGTTTAATGCGTCTATCCAGATATATAAGCCCCAGTTCCTCCTTGCTCTTAAAATGGTAGTAAAAATTGCTTTTTGTAACGCCGCTGTCACTGAGAATCTCGTCTATTGATGTCTGGTAAAAACCTTTGAGATGAAACAACTTCTTTGCGCTTTCAAGTATTTTATCTTTGCTCTTCCTCAATTATTTGCTCCCTCCTTTTATTTTCTCACCCTGCGCCGCTTTGAATCAATTTAATACCTGCGCAATTAGCTCTGACCAGTCAGTCCTAATTATAGGGTATTTTTAAGCCTTTGTCAAGGTGAATATTCCGCGTATTTGGAAGCTACAGGCGGGCAGGCTTCATGTCTTATAGCCGGAGTAATAATTCCCGGTGGAATTATCGGAAGCGGAACCTACAAAACACCAAAACTGATTTTGAGAGGGGATTCGGGATAGAAGTTCCGTGTTTCATCCTCAATATTTTTTCCCTGTACGAGTACTTTGAATTTATCTCCCATAAGCTGCGGCAAAAATAAAGTCCCGGCTGCGATTGTATCTTTTCCTGACGCGGTCCCGGCCCCTGATTCTCCGTCTTCTATAATATCGAGTATCCCCCAATCGAGCAGGAACTGACCCTGAGTGGTGTATATGATTTCGTTTAGGCCCGCGTGCTCACCGACTCTAATCAGGTTGCTGAAATCGACGTGGGCGGTTATATCCTGCTCTCCTATATTTACGTAAGGGTTCTCGTTTATTTGATGCTTGTGAAGGCACTTGTAGGTTCCCTTCATTCTATGGGGGCTGAATAATTCAGGCGCGAGATAGCCGTAGTCTATCGTAAGTATTAATCCTCTATCCAGTATCCGTTCTGTTTCCTTGATCCACCTGCCCGCATTCAGGTTTATTTCAAGCTCCTGCCCTTCCTCTAACTGCAGGCCGTAGTCTTCAAGATAGCTTGCGATCTCTTTTGAAGACGGCTTGCCTTTAAGTTCTACGAATTCGTTTTCTTTAAGCGCCACGTAGATTTCAAGCAGTTCGCCACGCGAGAATTTGGCCCTGTGAAAGGGGAGAGCGTCCACGAATTCATTTGAGATTATAACCCCGTCGATGTTTCTTTCGCCCAATTCCGAAAGTGACGAGAGGAGGCTCAGTTTATGTCTATGCTTTTCAAGACCCTTTTCCGCTTCTTTTCTCTGGTGCGGGTTATGTTCGACTATATGGTAACGCACTCTATCGTATACGTCAGGATGGTCTCTTTTCATGTATTTCAGTATGTCGGAGGCGAGCAAGCCCTTTCCGCCGCCGAATTCGATTATGTCGAAATCGGCACCCCCGAAATGGCCTGCTCCTTTTACAATAAACCTTGCCAGAATCTCGCCGAACGCCTGATGTACATAGGGACTTGTATAGTAATCACCCTCTTTCCCTATCCGCTCAATTCCGGGAGAGTAATATCCAAGCTCAGGGTGATAGAGGGCGAGTTCCATGAAGTGGGCGAATGTGAGAGGGCCCCTTTTTCGTATTTCCGATTTAATTGATTCCGCGAGCTGGTTCATTTTAAATAGTTTTACTTTTCTTGAATTAAAGTAAATTATATCTGAGCGTTCGCCCGTCAAGGCTCCCGGATGAAATCGGACGCTCTTCAGAATACTATGACGCTTCTAAGAAAACCCCTTAAAATAGCTGCCTTTCTGGTTCTGGTTATAACCTTTCTCCCGGTATTGTTTTTGGTCGATCTGTTCATATTTAAAAAGCGGACAAAACTTTATCTCTTTTCGAGAATCTCGTCTTTTTATCTTCGTGTCGCTCTCGCCGTGCTGGGGGTTCGGGTGAGGGTCAAAAACGCCTCCAGGTTGAAAGACAGAAAGAAAAACTATTTCATTATATCAAACCATCTCTCTTACATTGACATATTCGCTATATATTCGGTAAGCCCCTCGCTTTTCGTAGCCAACTCGGAACTGGAGGAGTCTTTTTTGCTCGGCTCTATTGTGAGATACTCCGGCGGAGTGTTCGTAGAGAGGAGAAGCAGGGCTAAATTGCTTACGGATATAACTAATATAACCAATATTCTTAATATGGGTATAAATGTAGTAATATTCCCCGAGGGTACGACATCGAACGGGGAAAGGGTAATGCCGTTTAAGACTTCCTTCTTGGGAGCCGCGGCTGAAACCGGGGCCGATGTACTGCCAATATGTATCCGATACAGAGAAATAAACGGCCGGAGCGTGGACAAGGAAAACGGACATCTTGTCTACTTTTACGAGAATATTACGTTTTTCGAGCATTTTTTCAGACTGCTCAATCTGAGGTCTATTACTGTCGAGCTCAGAGAGCTCGAGGTTATCGAGTCCCGGTCCGGAGTGACCAGGAAGGAGTTGACGGAACAAGCCTTCTCGAGAATAAGTGATGCATATAATGAAAAATGTGAGGACGGATAATAAAAAACACGTGGGTTTGAGCCGATCCCGGTGGGTTATTCTCCCGGTGAAATATTGAAATACAGCGCCTTGCTCTAAGATATCAGGTTAGTTATGATAGAAAACTCGAAAGGTATAAAATTCGTAAGATATAAAATTGAGGAGAACCATTAATGGATGTGAAATGGGCGAAAAGAATTGCGGAGCTTCCGCCTTACCTGTTTGCTGAAATCGACGCGAAAAAAAATGAAATGAGGGCAAAGGGGGTAGATATAATAGATCTGGGAGTAGGAGACCC
The DNA here is from genome assembly GCA_040223695.1 of Deltaproteobacteria bacterium. Lineage (NCBI taxonomy): Bacteria > Pseudomonadati > Myxococcota > Myxococcia > Deltaproteobacteria bacterium. Next base: position 234,608 of record JAVKFU010000017.1, on the reverse strand, counting down.
GGATATCCCTACGCCTGATCGAATAATCGATGCTCTGGATAAAGCCGCTCATGATCCCCGGAATCACAGATACCCTTCATACGAGGGAATGCTCTCATACAGAGCGGCAGTAGCCGACTGGTACAAGGAAAGATTCGACGTTGATCTTGATCCGAAAACAGAGGTCGTGGCTCTTATAGGCTCCAAGGAAGGCATTGCTCACACGCCTCTTGCCTTTGTGGATCCCGGTGATTACGGACTCTATTCAGACCCGGGTTATCCTGTCTACCCTACTTCGATCAGCTTTGCGGGAGGCACGCCCTATGCAATGCCGCTTCTAAAGGAAAATGATTTTCTGCCCGACCTTGGTTTGATACCCGAGGATGTGAGGCAGAAATCGAAGATAATGTTCATAAACTATCCGAACAATCCGACAACGGCCGTGGCCGGAGAGGACTTCTACAGGGAGGTAATAGAATTTGCCGCCAGATACAATATCCTTATATGTCACGATGCGGCTTACACTGAAATAGCGTACGACGGCTATAAGCCGCTCAGCTTTCTCGAGATCGACGGCGCCAAGGATGTGGGTATTGAGTTCCATTCTCTGTCGAAGACTTTCAATATGACCGGATGGAGAATTGGATTTGCAGTGGGAAACAAAAAGGCTATCGGGGGACTCGGAAAGATTAAAACCAATATAGATTCGGGCGCATTTCAGGCAATACAGGTCGCGGGCATAGAGGCTCTCAAAAATTACAGACTCGGCCTTGATGACAGAATCAAAATATTCGAGGAGAGAAGGGACATTTTTTGTAAGGGGCTCGATGAGGCGGGTCTCAAATATCATAAACCCAAGGCGACATTTTACGTGTGGTTTGAAGTGCCGGAAGGTGTGTCGTCCAAGGAATTTTCATCGAAACTTCTTACGGAAGCGGGAGTCGTCGTTACGCCCGGCACCGGATTTGGTGAGTACGGCGAGGGTTACGCTCGTGTCTCGACTACATTCGCAACTGAAAGAATCGTCGAAGCGGTGGAGAGGATCAAAGAGGCGAAGTTCTGATTCTGGCGGGGAGGAAATGGCTGCAGGAAAGGGCGCGTGGAATATTTTATTCTAACTTCTAAAATAATATTAACATCGGTTTATGCCGTAACGCTGATATTTCTCTGCGTATTTGGGTTGCACCGATACTATCTATCGTATTTATACACAAAAAATAAAGACAAGAAACCTTCTCCCAAAGAGAAATACAAAACATTACCTGCCGTTACGGTACAGCTCCCTATTTATAACGAGATGTATGTGGTCGAGAGGCTTATCTCCTCGGTCTGCAGAATAGACTACCCCGGGGATTTACTTGAAATTCAGGTACTCGATGATTCAACGGACAATACCACTGAAATTGCCGCCAGATGTGTCAGGGGCTACAAAGAGCAGGGTTTAAACATCCATTATATTCACAGGGGCAACAGGGAGGGCTTCAAGGCGGGCGCTTTGAGGGAAGGTCTTAAGACGGTCGGGGGCGAACTAATAGCCGTGTTTGACGCTGACTTTATACCGCCTGAGGATTTTCTGAAAAAAACAGTGGACTATTTTTCCGATCCCGAGATCGGAATGGTGCAGGTTAGGTGGGGGCATGTTAATCTGGATTTTTCAACACTTACTAAAGCTCAGTCCATTCTGCTCGACGGGCATTTTATGATCGAGCAGACCTCCCGGTTCAACAGCGGGATGTTCTTTAATTTTAACGGAACCGCCGGGGTGCTTAGAAAAGAATGCATAGAGACCTCTGGAGGCTGGCAGCACGACACACTGACGGAGGATCTGGACCTTAGCTACCGTGCGCAACTTGCGGGATGGAAGCTCATATATTTGAAGGACCTCATTGCCGACGCCGAGCTGCCCGTAGATATGAATGCGTTTAAGTCACAGCAGCACAGATGGGCCAAGGGCGGCGTGCAGACCGCCTTAAAGATACTGCCTCAAATATTCCGGAGGAAAAATCTGCCCTTGAAGATAAAGTCGGAAGCGTTCTTTCACCTTTTCGGCAATATTTCATATTTGCTTCTCCTTATTTTGTTTCTATTGATGTTTCCGGTGGGTTTGTTCTGGAACGATCTGGTCTGGGAAAGCGGAGTGGTGCTGAGCATATTCGCTTTGGCCGCCGGCACTTTAAGCTTCGTTCTTTTCTATATATTGACGGTAAGGGAAGCGCGCGGCAAAAGCTGGCGCGCGTATATAAAATACGTCCCGCTTGCTATCTCGATCGGGGCGGGCATGGCGGTTAATAATTCAAAGGCTGTGCTGGAGGCTTTAATGGCCAAAAATTCCGAATTCAGGAGGACACCCAAGTTTGCAGTCACGTTAAAGGGAGAAAGTTGGCGTTCCAGCAGTTATATAACGTCCAAGGATGCCACAGCCGTGATCGAGCTCGCCATAGGAGCGGTATTTCTTTTGGAGACCTTTTTGGCGATCTATTTGGGTTACTTCGGCTGGGTTCCCTTTTTAATCTTTATACAGTTCGGATTTTTTTATACAGGTCTCCTTTCGATTTTTCACGGATCGGGGAAAAAAGGGGCTGCCGCCGGGATAGGGTCTATAATCCCCGAACCCGCGCTTCAGAGGGAAAAAGAATACTGAGGTCCCGGGAATGGGAATTGCGTACGGACCGGTTTTCACGTCTGTTTTCATTTTTGCGGACGGCAGGCGCGCGAGGGTTTAACCGCGTTTAATTTAGGAATAGTAGATAGAGGAGTGTAACTAAAGTGTTCGGAAGAAATTTCTTCGTCTCTATTTTTCTGATTGTTTCCGTATTCATCATTTCCGCAAGTGTTGCAGCTCAGGATTTACCTAAGGAGATAATAAGCTTAAAGGGCATTGACGGAGTCGGGGTGGAGATAGAGGAAATAGACCCTGATGCGCAAAAGGACGGTTTAAACGGAGATGAGCTCGCGAGCACCGTGACTGAATCCCTCGGCGGAGCGGGTATCAAGGTACTGTCAAAGGCCGAGTTAAACGGCTCCGTGGGCGCCCCCTCGCTGTTTGTAAACATTAATACAATAAAGCACTCAGGGGGTGTATATAGTTTTACCGTGAACATTGGCCTTGAGCAGGTTGTATTTCTGGCGCGGAATCTGGATATTAAACTCGAGGCTCCCACATGGTCTATTATCGGGACCGGGGCTTCGCTCCCCGAGGACCTCGATTCTGACGTAGGGAAATATGTTAAAATACTGGTTGATAGCTTTATTGAGCAATATAAGTTGGCAAATACTAAGTAATATCAATAGATTACAGAAGAGTTTGTGGTTGTTCGCGCTTTAAGGGTAGAAAACAAGGGTGAGCCGCGTTCGGACTCATCCCTTGAGAGCACGGAGATATAGAATAGATAGGTGTGACAGATATTGTGAAAGACTATTATGAATGATTTGTTAGTCCCGGGTTAAGGCGGGATTAAGTGGTTTCGGCGCCATCCGCGTGCTCCGGTATTTATTGAATGGTTAAATGAATGTATGATGTCTCATTAGTTATAGCCGGACGATTTATAAGGAATTCGGTGCCAAGGGGCGGAGAGATAAAATCAATACTATGAGTTCAAATTCTAATAACCGGTAATAGATAAGAAATGAGAGTATGTACACTCGCAAGCGGAAGTTCGGGAAACTCTCTTTATATTGAGTCCCGGGACGCCAGGGTACTCGTCGACGCAGGGATAAGCCTGAGGCAGATTACCATTAGGCTCAAGAAGATCGGTGTGGAGCTTTCCGATCTGGACGCCGTTGTTGTAACTCACGAGCACTCGGACCATACGGCTGCGATTCCGAGGATAAATGTCCCGGTCCATGTCGCTTCGGCGACGGCCCATCTCTGGCGGAACAAGGTGAACCGCCTCCGGGAATTTGACAGCGACTCCCCTTTTGCGATAAAGGATCTTTTTATTACTCCGTTTTCCGTGCCTCACGATGCGCTTGACCCGGTAGGTTTTACGGTCGAGTCTCAAAGAGGCGAGAAAGTCGGTGTCGTGACGGACATAGGCTCCGTCACTCAGCTGGTAAAAGAGAGACTCAGGGGATCAAATGTGCTTGTAATGGAATTCAACCACGACAACGACATCCTTCTTTACAGCCATTATCCGTGGGACCTTAAACAGAGGATCAAGGGCCGTCTCGGACACCTTTCCAATCTCCAGGCATCGGAGCTTCTGGACGAGCTTATTGACTGTGAATTAAAACACGTCGTGCTGGCACATCTGAGCCAGGTTAACAACAGACCCGAAGTCGCTTTCAACTCCGCTTCAAATGTTGTAAAAAGAAAGGGCGCTGAAACGGAAGTGCGGGTTTCTCTTGCTCCTAGGAAAACAATCGGGGAGGTGCTCGGGATTTGATACCAAGATATTCAAGGCCTGAAATGTCGGCAATTTGGACTGATGAGGCAAAGTACGGGAACTGGCTTCGCGTCGAAATCGCCGTTTGCGAGGCGTGGGCTGAGCACGGCAGGATTCCCGGGGAGGCCGTTGACGAGATAAAAGAGAAAGCGGGTTTCGATGTGGAAAGAATAAACGGACTCGAAAAGGAACTAAAGCACGATGTTATATCCTTTCTTACGTCCGTTGCCGAGCATGTGGGAGAGAACTCGAGATTTATTCACCTCGGCCTGACGTCGTCCGATGTGCTCGATACCGCATTCGCTCTTCAGCTACGGGACGCGTCCGATTTACTTATAGAAGATTTAAACAGGGCGCTTGAGGTGCTGAAGAAGCAGGCGTTTAAATATAAAGACACCCCTATGATTGGCAGAACCCACGGTATTCACGCAGAGCCCAGGACCATGGGGCTTGTTTTCGCCCTGTGGTACGACGAGATGAAAAGGAATCTCGAGCGCATGAAAAGGGCGCGGGATATTATAAGCGTGGGCAAGATTTCGGGCGCAGTCGGCACATTTGCGAATGTCCGCCCCGAGGTTGAGGAATATGCCTGCGAGCGTCTGGGTTTGAGGCCTGCTCCGATATCGACACAGATAGTTCAGAGGGACGTACACGCGGAATTTTTTCTCACTCTGTCTATAATAGCATCCACAATCGAAAAAATAGCCGTGGAGATAAGGCATTTTCAGAGAACGGAGGTGCTTGAGCTCGAAGAGCCGTTCACCGAGGGTCAGAAGGGCTCCTCTGCAATGCCTCATAAGAGGAATCCCGTGCTTTCCGAAAACCTGTGCGGACTTTCGCGTCTGGTTCGCTCTTACTCCATACCGGCGCTTGAGAATATCGCGCTCTGGCACGAACGCGATATAAGCCATTCATCGGTTGAAAGGGTAATAGGTCCCGACAGCACCATTCTCCTCGACTTTATGCTGGACAGGCTTTGTTACCTTCTGGACGGACTTGAGGTATATCCCGAGAACATGGAAAAGAATATCTGGCTCACGCGCGGTCTTGTGTTTTCCCAGAAGGTTTTGCTCAAACTCATCGAAAAGGGATTCTCCAGAGAAGAAGCTTACAAGCTGGTTCAGCAAAACGCCATGAAAACATGGAAAAATAAGGAAGATTTCAAGCAGCTGTTGTTAAAAGACAGCACTGTTTCCGGTTCCTTGAGCAAGGAGGAAATCGAGGAATGCTTCGATGTAAAGGCCGATCTGAAAAATGTCGATCGTATCTTTGATAGGGTGTTTTCATAGCTTAAAATTCAATAATTTTTAGCTATTACCGCTATTTCTAACCCATCCGATTTTTGTTGCTTTCTCAACATTCAGTGGTATAGTTTTAGCTAATCAAAACCAAGGAGGCAAGTATGAGATTTAGATTTTTATCATTGGCAATACTTATTATGAATTTTATCCTGGTAGGGAATCTGGCGTTAGCCGATCAAATATCGAAGGATGAATCTGCGAGGCTCGAATCGTTTTTCAAGAAAAGATTCGGCGCAAACATAGGCCCGGACACAACCGTAAAAGTAGAGGGCTTCGAAGAGAGCCCTGTAAAGGGACTGAAACAGGGGAAATTCATTATCCAAACCCCGACGGGCGCACAGGATGTTACGTTCATGATCGGCCCGGACGGGAAGTACGTGATGATGGGTAACATGGTGGATACGAAAACATTTGAAGAGACACCTATAGAGGGAATCAAAAAAGGCTCAATTCCGGTAGCTCGCGGAGAATTTCCGCTGCTCATGACATCGGACGGTAAATTCCTCATCATAAACAGCGAGATAGTGGATACGGGTAAATTCAAGGAGTCCAAGTTAAAAGGTATTAAAGAAGGCTCATTCCTTATGGGTGGGCGTCAGGAGGTTCCGGTTTTTATAAGCGCTAACGGTCAATACATTGTACTGGGAAGCGAGCTTTATGACTCAACCGTGGACCCTCATCAAGAGGTAATGGAAAAAATATCGCTTAAAGATATACCTACCAAGGGCGCGAAGGACGCCAAGGTTACGATTGTAGAGTATTCCGATTTTCAATGTCCGTTCTGCAAGAGAGGGAAAGACATGATTCCGTCTATCCTCAAGGAATACGACGGCAAGGTGAAGATTTCCTATAAGCAGCTGCCTTTACAGAATCATAACTGGGCCATGCCCGCCGCAATCGCCTCACTTTGCGCTTATGAGCAGGGTAATGATAAATTCTGGAAATTCCACGATATGCTGTTCGATAATCAAAAAGATATAAAACTGGAAAATTCTGAAGAAAAGTTCAATGAATACGCCAAGGAGCTGGGTCTGGACACCAAAAAATTCGATGCCTGCCTGGATTCCAAAGAGGTTAAGGCAAAGGTAGAAACTCAGATGAAAGAGGCCTCTTCTATAGGGGTGTCCTCAACTCCGACTTTTGTGGTAAACGGAATGATAGTCCCCGGGGCGAATCCGGAAGGACTCAAATCAGCAATTGAGATTCAATTGTCTGAAGATTCCTGATAAAGTTTTATAAATGTCCTGCTGCGCCTTATTTTGATATATATCTCAATTAATTCTATTGATGATTTGTCAGGGTAAGGCGCAGTTTTTTTTGACAGAATTTCGATTCTATTTTTATTCTTTAACAAACCGGTATGAAATGTCCATCCTGCGGATATAATAGTTTCGATTATCTTGAATCCTGCAAGAAATGCGGCTCACCGCTCAGGGGGGATTCGAATTATAAATCAGCAGGACGGAATAAAAGAACGGAAAAGGGCGAAAGTCCCGAATACCGCTCAGACGCCGGTTCTGAACAAGCATTCGGGGAATTATTGGATATTCCTATAAAGCCCGCCGCGGGAAACGACCCGTATAATGATGAAAGTCCTTTTGTGGAAAAGAGAACTGCTGCCGGATATGAAACCGGAGCCGGAGTTGAATCCCCTGAGTCTAAAGAGTTCTCTAAAGAAAAGGAGGAGGATGTATCAGCCGGCTCGGGGAAAGGATATCATTCAGCAGATATGGCACCCGGGGAGAATTCATCCAACGATGAGGAGGAGTATCCCAGCATAATATCGGACCCCTTCTTGCTGGACGAAGACAACGAGGGTTACAGAAGGGATGATTTAGGAAAACCGAGGGAAAGTTACGCTCTCGAGACCCAGGTTTTCAATCTTGCAGGTGTTATGACACGAGGAGCGGCTTTTATAGTTGATATTATTATTATCACGCTTACGGCGTTTATTTCGGCGCGGGCGGGTCTTTATTTTGCCGGAGGATTTGGTGCGGAAATCTACGGCTCGGACAGAGTCCTTACCCCGCTCTATTTAGCTCTTTTAATTCTGGCATCCACATACTTTGTTTTCCTTCACGGACTCACCGGAACCACGATAGGAAAGATGCTGATGGGTATTAAATTGATAAATAACGAAGGAGATAACGTAGGTTTATGGGATTCTTTCGTCAGGTGGGTGGGCTATTATGTGTCTGCCTCATTTCTGTTTGCCGGATTTTTCTGGTCGCTATTCGATCGGGAGTCTCAGACCTGGCATGATAAGATCGCAGGGACTTATGTTGTGAAAGATTGATTTACTCATGAAACAGATTATTGAACTGAACGATAAAATTTCCCGCAATAAGGACAAACTTGAATCCTGGTTAGAGAGTAAAACCGAAGAATTGTTCATACCGCTTTATTCATCGGTAGACCTCAGGGTGTCGGATTATAAGGTCTCCCCTGTTGATACGAACATTTTCCCCGCGGGTTTCAATAACCTTTCGGAGACCTTCAGAGACAGGACGTCAATGTTGTTCAAGAATTATTTCGAACGGAAGCACCCGAAGGTTAAATCCATTCTGATCGTTCCCGAGCTTCATACAAGAAATACGTACTACTGGGAGAATATATCGGTACTCAAATCGATCCTTGAGAAGGTGAATTACAGTGTTGAAGTGGGGATCGTGAGCGACGACTTCGGTCAGGATGAGATCGTTTTCAAGGCTCAAGGGGGAAAAGAAGTATATGCCGGTAAGGTAATGAAAGAAGACCATAAGGTCTTTACTTCTAAAACGGTCCCGGACTTACTGCTAATTAATAACGACTTTTCCGAAAAGTGTCCGAAGACTCTGAGGGATATACGGCAGCCGGTAGAACCGCCGATTGAAATAGGCTGGCACACACGGAGAAAGAGTGTGCATTTTGAGTTCTATAACAAGCTTGCGGGGGAGGCGTCCGAGGTTTTGGGTATAGACCCGTGGATTATCACGATCGAAACTTTATCCGCAGAGGGCGTGGATTTTGATGATCCCGGAGACCGTGAAAGGGTGGCACGTATCGCGGATGAAATGCTTGAAAAGCTGAGGGGGGAATACAGACAGAGGGGGGTTTCCGAGGAGCCTTACCTGTTCCTCAAGAGCGACTCGGGCACGTATGGAATGGCTGTTATCAGTGTTTCGAGCGGGGACGAAATACGTTCTCTCAATTCGGAGAGTAGGAAGCGTATGAGGGTCAGCAAGGGCGGAAAACCCGTGAGGGACATAGTTATTCAGGAAGGTATTCCTACCGCTTTAAGGGTTGACTCCGAAGTGGTCGGAGAGCCTGTATTCTATATGATAGAGGATAGGGTAGCCGGTGCGTTTCTAAGGCTTAACAGAGGAAAATCCGAACTTGAAAATCTTAATTCCAGGGGTATGGAATTTTCACCTATCTACAATGGAAATGAGCTCGTAAAAGGCATTGATAAGAACGCGGTCTTCTCTCCGGCGCAGGAACTGGTTTCGTGTATTGCGAGTATGGCGGCTGGGTATGAGATTGAGAAGATACTGGAGGAGGGTGGGTGCAAGGAGGAGGTATCTTAAAACGCGCGTTTCCATTCTTTAATTAGTCAACAAGCTGATATGTGTGGTTATCGATTCGTCCCGATTCAAACCTGAAGGCTCTTTCCTTAAAAAAATTTTTCTATGGTCCGCCAGCGTCCGGAGACCATTCACAATATCTTGTTTTTCGCCAGATTTAAGGTTCTTTTCAGGAGCACAGTATATATGGGCTTTCCGCCCAACGCCTCGGCCACGAGTGTTGCCGTAAGACAGGTTAGGATCAGGGGTAAAATCATATCGTAATTCCCGGTCATTTCGATCGTCAGGGTTATTCCGGTGAGAGGGGCCCTCACCGTTGCGCAAAAAAGGGCGGCCATACCGGCTACCGCAAATAACTCGGGACGAACAACGAGATCGGGAAGCCAGAAATGCGCGAAGTGGCCGAACCACATGCCGAACAGTGTGCCGAGCGCCAGCATGGGGGCGAAAATGCCGCCCGGGGCCCCGGAGCCGTAGCTTACCATCGTCGTGCCGAAACGGGCGGCGAAAAGTACGAGAAGTATCATTACGGGTATAGAGCCCGAGAGCGCTCTGGGTATAACGTCATAACCGCCGCCTATAGTGTCGGGATAGAGCCATGCTAGAAGTCCTATGAAGGCGCCCACGTAAAGGCCGGTAAGCTTAAAAGACCAACCCTTTAAATTAGTGAAGAAGTTAAGGGTTTCTATCAGAACTTTATTGAAGACGACTCCGAATATCCCGAATACGAAACCGAATATAAGAAAAAGCCAGAGCGATGCCAGTGGAGGCACTTGCAGCATTGCCATGCTGATATCCGGGCTTTGTCCCATCAGGGAGCGGAGCGCAATGTCTGAAGCTGCGCAGGCGATAATTACGGCCTGGACGGAGAGAAAATTGTATTTGAATTCCGGTCTCATCTCCTCGAAGACGAATAAAATCCCGGCAAGCGGCGCATTGAATGCCGCCGAGAGCCCTCCCCCTGCCCCCGCGGCTATAAGCGCGTGAGTCTCATCTTTGGCCGCTTTAAAGAAGTCCGCGATCATCTTGCCGATATTGCCCCCCATCTGTATTGTAGGCCCTTCTCTTCCCAGCACCAGGCCGCCTCCGAGGGACAGAATTCCGGCGAAAAACTTGACCGGCAGAACCCTTTTCCACCTGACAGGCCTTACGTCGTCGAGCGCGCCCTCAATTTCCTGAACCCCGCTCCCACCTGTTTCGGGCGCTATCCTGCGAACCAGCAAAAATGCCAGGAATACCATCACTGCCGACAGCACTACAGAGGTCAGTAGCGGGAGCCCGGGCGTATCCGAGACATGGCTCATAAGCATTTCCCTGAATCCGGCGATCTGATCAAGCACAATCTGAAATACGGCTCCGATTAAGCCTGTCAGGGCTCCTACGATGAGGGCCCAAAACAAAACGGGACTGCTCCTCTTCTCCGCCGAGAGGAATCTGGACATGATTCTGCTTATGTATGAGGATTTCTTAGGTTCTCGCTCGGAATGAAACTTCATTGCTGCCTCCACGGACTGGTACGGTTTGAAAATCTATCGAACTTCCCTCGACAGACGGATCATCAACTAATCGGAATTGTTAATAATTATGTTTCTTATACGATTTTAAAGCAATAGTAAAATTTGACGGGGAAGGTCTTGGCCCCTGACGAAACGCTAGGCTGTGGATTCTGTATCGTACCACTCGTCATTCCATTTTCCGTTTATGTGGAGTCCCGTGTCTCTAAAGGATCTACCAGCTGGCTACGTCTTTATGGGCCAGTATTTTTGTCGGGTAGATTCTGACCAGGATTTCCCCTTCGGACGAATTTCGTTTTCCGTATGCTTCCGCCTGCTCTTCTCCCATATAACGGCCTCCGATGCGGGTGGCCCACTTGAGAAGCTCGTCGGGGTCTTCGGAAAAAGAGACCGTTCCCTCGATCATTACATACGAGTAGGGGGGCGTCTGGTCGTCTACAGTCAGGCATACCCTCGGGTCTCGCCGCATGTTGTCGGCCTTAACGGAGTCCCCGCCAGTGCTAAAGATTAATGTCTCTCCGTCGAGGTCGTACCAGATGGGTACGACATGGGGACGTCCGTCCTTTCTCACGGTCGCAAGTTTCCCGGTCTTTGTGCCTGTCAAAAGAAATTCTCTATATTCATTTTCGGTCATTTCTTTCATACGGGAACCTCCTGATTACCGAAATTTGATAAAACTACTGGAATTGATAGAACAACCGATGAGGGAGGCAGTTCGTCAGGATTTTTTTGCTCTTACCACTTCGCTGTCTCTTTTTTTCCTTGCGCGATCATTTTAACGACATTCTCCCGGGCGGTTCCGCCGTGGGAATTTCTGTTCTTGATTGATCCTTCGAGAGTTATGTATTCGAAGAGGTCTTCCTCAAAAAGGTTCGAGAACATGCGGTACTCCGAGACGTGCAATTTTACAAGCTCCCTTCCCTTCTCCTCGGCATATCCGACTATCCTGCCCGTAACCTCGTGCGACTGCCTGAAAGGCATACCCTTCCGGGTCAGATAATCGGCGAGGTCCGTTGCGGTAATAAAACCGGCTTCGAGCGCTTTTCTCATATTCCCGTGCTTGAACTCTATGTTGCCCAGCATTTCTCCCAGGACTTCAAGGGATGATTTTACGGTGTCCGCAGTGTCGAACATCGGCTCCTTATCCTCCTGCATGTCACGGTTGTAAGAAAAGGGCAGCCCTTTCATGACGGTCAATATCGATACGAGGTTCCCGTAAACCCTGCCGGTCTTTCCACGGATCAGCTCCGCCATATCAGGATTTCGCTTCTGGGGCATGATGCTCGAGCCGGTGGTGAATTCATCGCCCAGATCGACAAAGTCAAATTCCTTGCTCGACCACAGGACGAACTCCTCCGATAACCTGCTCAGGTGCATCATCAGATTCGCCGATACGGATATGAATTCAACAATAAAATCCCTGTCGCTAACAGTGTCTATGCTGTTTTGGGTGACCTTGGGGAAATTGAGCGCCCTGGCTATGAATTCTCTGTCTATCGGGAAGGTGGTTCCCGCGCCCGCCCCCGCACCTAGCGGCATTACGTTTACTCTTTCCAGGCAGTCAAGATAGCGTTCCCTGTCCCGCTTTATCATTTCGTAGAAGGCCAACAGCTGATGGGATAGCAGCACCGGCTGCCCTCTTTGAAGATGCGTATACAATGGAAGCACGGCGTCGATATTTCTATCCGCCAGGTCGAGTATGGTCTCTGCGATAACTTTTAAGAGCAGGGTTATTTCATTGATTTCGCCTCTCAAATAAAGCCTCATATCGAGCGCAATCTGATCGTTTCTGCTCCTTCCGGTATGAATTTTCCCGCCCGTCTCGCCGATCTTATCGATAAGGCGTTTTTCGATATTGAGGTGAATGTCCTCGTACTCCTCTCTGAAAGGAAACTTGCCCGATTCTATCTCTTTTTCTATCTGCTTGAGTCCCTTGATGATTTTTTCGGAATCCTTTTTCAGTATAATCCCCTTTTCGGCGAGCATTCTGGCGTGTGCGATGCTTCCCTCTATGTCTTCTCTATAGAGTCTTCTGTCGAAATCGATCGAAGCCGAAAATTTCTCCGCTATCTTGTGCGTTCCTTTTTTAAACCTGCCAGCCCATGGTTTTTTCAGCACGCCGTTCCTCCTCTATATCTCATTATATTACCGTGAATTTTGCCGTCATTGAACCCAAGGATTCTGAAACTATATCATGAGGGGCATGTTAATATAAGGGCGGAATTAAAACAGGGGCAGACAGGGATTTGCCGGCGGTAGCGGCGTATGACCAGCCCGGAAGCGCAATTGATTTCAGGCCAGGCTTACAAGAATTACTATCTGGCGACTCTTATTTCTTAAGTTTTTTAAGGGCGTCGAGCGCCTCTTCGACGTGTTTGCGGTAGTTGAGCTGGGATGAAAATATGTGCCTTACTATTCCCTCACTGTCGATTACGTAAGTAACTCTGCCGGGAAGTATGCCGAGCGTTTTAGGAACCCCGTAGAGCTCTCTCACGGAACCTGCCTCATCGCTAAGCAGTTTGAACGGGAGGTTGTGCTCGGAAGAGAAATTTTTGTGGGAGCTTGCGGAATCGGAGCTTATTCCGAATATCTCGGCGCCGTCTGTTTTCTTGAATTCCTCGTAGCTGTCCCTGAAAGCGCAGGCTTCTTTTGTGCATACCTTCGTATTGTCCTTTGGATAAAAATACAGGACCACAGGCTTTTTGCCGATATAGTCTTCAAGGTCCACCGAGTCTCCGTTCCCCGATGGAAGGGTGAACAGCGGGGCGCGGTCACCTGTTTTTATTGCCCTGGCCAATTATTCACAGTCTCCGTTTTAGTATGGATTAGAATACACAGAGATCAGATTTCCTTAGTGTACAAAAAGCTCAGCTTAACTCGATGGTGTCAGGGTTTCCTTTATGGAGTCCTATTATAAGAGATAAATACTCCCGGAGCTGCCTTGTTATCAGAAAATTCCTGCGGACAAACTCTTTCGCCTTTTTTCCCATTTCCCCTCGTTCATCCGGGTGTTTAAGGAGGTATTGGGTCCTTAGGGCCGCTCCTTCGGGCGTGCTTACAAGAAAGCCCGTGTGATTATTAATCACCTGAAGGCGAATACCGCCCGTGTTTCCGCCGATTACGGGTTTTCCCTTCCACATTGCCTCCGAGACAGTCAGGCCGAATCCTTCTTTCGTCGATTTTTGAAGTACTATATCCGAGAGTCTCTGTAGCGCATTGATTACACGGTGCGCGTCCGGGGGCAGGAGCAGGACGTGGATATCCGGGTCTTTCCCGGCGGTATCGTAGACTTCTCTCAGTACCTCTTCTCCTTCGGGGTCGTCCGTCGCTCCCCCTCCTGCAAGGACGAGCTGAAGTGAAGGGTTCAGTTTCTTTGTAATCCTGTAGGCTTCGATTACCCCCACCGGGTCTTTAAACCTGTCGTATCTGGATACCTGAAGCATTACGGGCCTCTCGGGATCGATGGAGAACTCTCCGTATTTTGATTCTATTTCACTTTTTTCGAGCTCCGTGTTTTTTTCGCTAAGCGGATCAATGCTGGGCGGTATCAGATACTGGTTATGCGGAAGGGGCTGGGCATAGTCCGCAAGAGAGAAGATACTGGCGTTATAGCCCTGGACGTATTCACTTAAATAATTCCAGACCGGGGGGTAAGGATTGCTCGCGTCAATATGACACCTCCATATCCATTTCCCCTTTCGTTCGGGGCAGAGCGTTAGAAGGGGCGCGGGCTGGGGATCGTGGATTATTACAAAGTCAGCGTCCTGAAGCTTGCCGCGAAGCTCCTCCGCATTGGCTTCGTTTGTCGCCTCATAGGCTCTGAGAAGGTTGTCCGGGATGTCCACAGGATTCCCCTGAAGGGCGTTGTGCATACTTTTTGTACATTGATAGAATTCGTTTTCGCCCGTTATGACTTCCCAGCTCGTATCAATGCCTAACTCATTCATTAACGGAACGAGCTTCATCAGTATCTCGGCAACTCCGCCTCCGATGCGGGTGGAATTCACGTGCACTATTCTGCTTCCCTTAAGAGGTGCGGAAAGCTGACTCAGGTGCTCGATAACGTCTTTCCCGCCCGCTTTCGCGTAAGATTCCAGTAAATCGCTCATTTGCCCTGTCTTTTTAAATATCCGTTCAGTGTTGTTTTGAGACGCTCTCGTATGTCGGTCATATTCAGAAAATAAGGCTCAATAGCGGAGACCAGCGCCGAAAGCTCCCCATAGCCGTCGCCTATATCCGAAAGCCAGGCACTGAAATCGTTCGTCCTGTTTTCTGTGCGTCTCGCGGCATTTATGAAATGATAGAATACGCTTCCGTCGGATAGCTTGTCTATCAGGCCGGGTAATTCCTCGGGTTTGTTTATAACGCAGTCGGTATCGAATACGACTACCTGGGCCCGGACGAAGTAAAACTGCTCGTCCTGCCTTGAGGCCGGGGCTGTTTCGCGCTCATACAGGCATTTCTCTATTACGTCGATCAGTTCGGCCCTGAGTTCCTCCGGACTGCTTGCATGCGAAGGATCTATAACGCTCAGGCGCTCCGCAAGCTCGGCGTCGTGAAGATTTTGATAGGCCCACTCAGCGAAGTCGTTATTGTATTCCGGGTCCGTAAAACGGGGGCGGAATTTTCTGCCCCAGTAGTGATAATAAATAGATTCCGGGTGAACGGTTAAAAGTTTATCCCGGAGCTCGTTCAAATTCTGCGCGTGCTCTCCCGTCGCTATACGTAAAAGGGCGCAGTCTTTTACGTGAAAAGGGTTTATTTCCATCTTATTTGGAGTCATAGTTGGAGGGTTAGTATAGAGAGTTTTTAGAAATACTCAATGGGGAATCCAGGTTTAATGATATATTTGTTCTGGTACGGTCAGAGATACTTTCACTACAAAAGATGATAATAGAGGTGCGAAAATGGATGTGTTCGAATGCGTGAAAACACTTAGCTCGGTGAGGAGTTATGTTAAAAAGGATGTGCCGGAGGAAATAGTCGGAGAGATCCTGGAGGCCGGACGGCTCGCTCCGAGCGCTCACAACGATCAGCCCTGGGAATTTATACTGGTCAGGGATAAGAAGAAGCTGAAGGGCTTGGAGGAATTCTGTATAAGCGGGAGGTTTGTATCCGAGGTCGATTTCGCGGTTGTTGTGTTGACCGACCCTTCGTCCAAATGGCACGAGATAGACGGCACGCGCGCCGTGCAGAATATGGTTTTAACCGCCTGGGGGCATAGACTCGGGTCCTGCTGGATAGGAAGGCTGGATAGAAAAGGGCTTGCGGAGTATCTCAATATTCCGAAAGAGCTTCATGTGTTGACGGTTCTTCCCTTCGGGTATTTCGATGAGAGAATGATCAGCGGTACAAAATTCAGGAAGGCGCCTAGGGAGGTATTTCATCTCAATATGTACGGAGGCAGGATGGATTAGCTGCATCGCTTATTTAATTATCAGATAATTGAGAAGACGGGGGTTTAATCCGCCGGGCCTGTTTTGAAGTCTTTAAGTCTGTATTGAGTTACGTATGATGTTTTCTTGTCTCCGCAGTTTTTAAAGACCCTTATTTGATCTGCAAGTTTTCTGATTTTCATCTTGTATTTAGTTTTTTCGTCTTTGTAAATGAATTCAACACTTAATCCACGCTTGGTTTTCTTGTGTTTTTTTAGCGGACATATGGCTATCTCACTTATTCCGGTTTCCTTTCTGAGGAAATATTCCGCTGCCTGAACTTCCTGTTCATAGCATGTGCGTCCCCTGTAATTCCGAATATTGATATGCCCTTTTTTATATTCTTCGATTAACTCCTCGGCCCTTCTACCCTCTCTGATGCCCCCGTAATATAAACCGTGAGGGAAGCATATGAAGGTGGACGCAAATCTGTGCCCTCCGATGTGTATGGTCTGCCAGGTATCAGGGCCGTGCACGCCTTCGGCGATGTCCAGATAAACCGGCATGCCGAATTTACCGCAGCAGGTGTCGTATTCACCGTTTGTGCATATGAGGAACAGGGGCTCCTTTCTCAGATTTGAATCACCTTTCAACAACGATTTTATATCCAGTCGAAGGAGGTCTTCATAGCCTTCAAGCGTCAGTTCATACAGGCGGGGACGGGATTCCGTGGAAAGCGCGATAAAAAGCTTGATGCCCTCTTCTGTGGCCTTTTGTTGTTTAATGAGCTGGAGACGGGAGTTCTTATAGGTTTTAAGATAACGCTTGATTCGTTTTTTGACCTTCCCGGGAATTTTACTGTCCTTGAAAGCGTCTCCGGTCCAGTGCCCTCCGTACTCCAGCAGGAACCATGTTTCCACTCTGGGGGCAGTACCGAACATCTCCTCGTCTGATTCGAGAGAGAATATACTGCACGGATGTTTATGTTTATTTCTTTCGCTCAATTGAGGTTCACCGGCTCAGCGTGAAAAAATTATATCCGTTCGATTATCGTGGCAGTCGCCATTCCGTGTCCTATACACATTAACTGAAGTCCGAATTGACCTCCTGATCGTTCGAGCTCGTGGAGGAGCTTCGTCATGAGGAGGGTCCCTGTAGCGCCAAGCGGGTGGCCGTGAGCTATTGCTCCCCCGTTCGGATTTACCCTGCTCATATCGGGTTTTAGCTCACTTGCCCACGCGAGTACTACGGAGGCAAAAGCCTCGTTTATTTCGATAACATCCATATCTTCCAGGCCGAGTCCGGCTCTGTCAAGGACTTTCTCTGTCGCGGGGATTACCTCCAGGAGCTGCATTGTGGGATCGCCCCCTAAAACGACTCTGGCGCGGAATCGGGCGCGGGGTTTCAGACCGTCCGCCCGGGCGGTTTCGCTGTCGGCGATCAGGACCGCGGCAGCCCCGTCGGATATCTGGCTCGCATTTGCGGCGGTGATGACGCCGTTTTCTCTGAAAACCGGGGAGAGGGCCGACATTCTGTCGAGATCAGGTTTGAATCTTATGCCCTCGTCGTAATCCAGTAAAAAGGGTTTGCCATCCGCGTCAACGCCGTTTACGGGCATGATCTGTTCTTTGAAATAGCCCGATTTTGTGGCGAACGCGGCTCTCAGATGACTCTGATACGCGAATTTATCCAAATCCTGCCTTTTGAGTCCGTATTTCTCGGCGATTCTTTCCGCCGATTCGCCCTGATGAATGAGTTCGTATTTCTTGCCGATAACGGGGTTAAGATTCTCAAAACCCCCTCTGATATCGGAGAACATCGGCACACGGGTCATGGACTCGACGCCTCCGGCTATGACGTAATCCGCGTCCCCTGAAGCGATTGACTGCGCTCCGAAATGGACTGCCTGCTGGCTTGAGCCGCACAGGCGGTTGAGTGTCGTGGCGGGAACAGATGCGGGGAGCTCGGAGAGGAGCACGGACAGTCTTCCGATATTGGCGCCCTGTTCTTCTACCTCCGTTACGCACCCCGTAATAACGTCGTCTATTTTCCGGCCGTCTATCCCTGTCCGGCTCAATAGACGATTGATTAATTGCGCGTATAACTCGTCTGGCCTGATATATCTGAGCGCCCCGCGGTTACGCCCCGCAGGGGTGCGGAGCGCGTCTATGATGACTGGCTCTCCCATAGGTTCAGTCCTTTGTCAGCTCCTTTACCATTACAACGCGCTGTATTTCGTTTGTGCCTTCGTATATCTGAAGCACCTTCGCGTCGCGCATTAGCTTTTCGAGCGGATATTCTTCGGAGTAGCCATAGCCGCCGTGTATCTGGACGGCTTCCGTCGCGGCCCACATGGCGGTATCCGAGGCAAAGGTCTTGGCGTAGGATGCTTCGAGCGTATTGCGCTCTCCCTTGACCGTTTTCCAAGCGGCGTTATATGCCAGCAGTCTCGCCGCCTGAGTCCTCATACCCATGTCCGCTATTTTGAAGCTGACCCCCTGGAAGTCGAGTATGGGACGACCGAAAGCCTGCCTTTCTTTAGAGTAGCTTATACATTCATCGAGCGCGCGCCGGGAAATTCCGACACCCATGGCGGCTATCACGGGGCGGCTATGGTCGAATACCTCCATAGCCAGTTTAAACCCCTGGCCTTCGCCGCCCAAAAGGGATTCCGCTCCAAGCTCGACCTCATTAAAAACAACTTCGCACGCGTCACTTGCCTTCTGGCCCATTTTAGCGAGCTTCTTCGATACCTCTACCCCCGGTAGATCGCGGTCTACGAGAAATGCGCTGATCCCTCTGTGGCTCGCTTCTTCAGGGTCGGTTTTGGCGAAAACCACGAAGAACCGGGCTTCCCGGGCGTTTGATATCCAGGTTTTCTGCCCGTTTAGTATGTATCTGTCTTTTTTCTTTAGCGCGGTAGTTCTCATTGAAATTACGTCCGAGCCGGCGTTGGGCTCGGTTACGCAGTAAGAGCCGTAGGCTTCCGCCAGAAGCCCGAGATATTTTTTCTTTTGACCGTCGTCACCGGCTATGATGATCGGCTGGGCCGTGAGGGTGTTGACTGCGATTCCGCCTACTGTGATCCCGGCGCATCCCCATGCGAGCTCCTCGGCTACTATTATCATCTCGATTGCCGAGAGTCCCGAGCCTCCGTACTCTTCCGGGATTACGACATTTATGAGGCCGAGCTTGCGGGCCTTTTCCTGAATTTCATGCGGGAATTCCGCTTTTCTATCGCAATAGTCGGCAGCGGGGGCTATTTCCTTCCTCGCGAACTCCCTCGCAACGCCTCTTATCATCTTTTGTTCTTCGGTAAAGTCGAAGTCCATTTGTTTTTCAGGTTCCCTTTCCGTAATATTTTCGGTCCGTCATTCATATTGTACAGTATAGAGTGAAATTTTCAGCACGAAAGGAAGAGGTTATGGAAAAGAGAGTAATCGGTATAGATGTAGGCGGCACCAACCTCAGGGGCGCCCTGGTTGATCAAAACGGGAAAATACTGAGACGGGAGAAAATTGCCTCGGAGGCCCACGACGGTATAGAGGCCGTTGTGGAAAACCTTGTCGGCCTGATCAACAAGCTCAGCGAAGGCGAGAGCCCCGCGGGAGTGGGATTCGGCATTCCGGCAATAATCGATTCAAAGAACGGCGTAATTACTCAGGCCCCTAATATTTCCAAAGCGGAAAATTATCCGATAAGGGATGTATTAAAGCGGAAGCTGGGAGAGGGTCCCCTTGTGATAGTGGAAAACGACGCCAATTGCGCAGCCGTGGGGGAATGGTGGCTGGGGGCGGGAAAAGAGGTGGGCTCGCTCGTAATGCTGACGCTCGGCACGGGCGTCGGGGGCGGAATAATTCTCGACGGAAAATTGTGGAGGGGCGCTGACGGCATGGGAGGGGAAATCGGGCATACCAAGATTTATCCGGACGGGGCAAAATGCAATTGCGAGAATTACGGGTGCCTTGAAATTTATTCCTCCGCTTCGGCTATCAGAAGGATGGTCGGAGATATACTCGAAGACCCTAAAGTTGAAACCGTACTCACGGAGGAGGTCAAAGGCATTGACCCGGGCAGGATACCCGAAGTGGTTTCCAAAGCTGCCCTGGGAGGGGACGAAGCCTCGCTCGGAATATGGGATGAGTTCGGGAAGGCGCTCGGGATAGGTATTGCGAATGTGGTTAATATTCTAAATGTGGAGATGGTAGTGATAGGAGGGGGCGTATCTCAGGGATGGGAGATGTTCATAGACCGTACAAGGTCGGAACTTAAGAAGAGGGGACTCAAGGCTCCCGCGGAGAGGGTAAGGATTATGAGAAGCGTGCTCGGGGACGACGAGGGGATCATAGGCGCGGCCTACTTGGTTTTGAACGCCGGGGATAGTAATGGGGGCTAACCGGGGAAAAGCCGGGGTCTCGTAAGTTTGAATCTGAGCGCCTCTTTACCCTTATTCTTCAACTTGAATCTCTCGTCGATCCTGAGCCCTCCGAGCCACATAATCTCCCCGTTGCTTGTAAAAACCGGAATTCTATACCTCAAAAAACGCGGGATTTTGCAATCTATAAAATAATTCTTCAGCTTTTTACGGTTCTTCATTCCAAGGGGGATAAACCTGTCACCGGGTTTAAAGCTTCTTACCTCAATCGGGAACTCAACCGCTTCCCGAGCCAGATAAACAAGATTTTCGCTTTCCTCCGCTAAGGATTCCGCTCTTGCCTTTTCTATTTCGACTTCGAGTTCCGGGAAGCTCCATTTTCCTGTTGACGGTATGGTATGCGAGAATTCCCGTTTAAGCCCGGATTGCGAGGTGACGAGAAAATAGTCGTATCCCTTGGCGACGGCGATGCCTCCGGGGAAAGAGACTTCGCCTGACGGAGCGGCTGAAGTAAGGAATTCATCCGCCGAGATCAGGTGAACCGATGATACGTTTTTGAGGCTCGCCGTGTGGTCGAGCGCCAGTCTCAGGACCGACATTCTGAGAGCTGCGTGAAGGCGCTTATATTTTTCTAACTTGCCTGTCAGTTCTTTTTCGTCTTTGCTGAATATGCGTTTGAAATGTTTTTCCCCCTCCCGTTTTATGTAGTCGTCTTCAAGCCTCAGGATGTCGGATGTCCGCGCGAGCGTCTCTTTTATTTGGGGGTTATAGTTCTTTAGCTCGGGAATAAGGTCAAGTCTTATCCTGTTTCTGAGGAGTGTTCGCAGCTCGTTTGTCGAGTCCTCGATCCAGGGGATGCCTCTTGATCGAAGATATTCCTCTACCATGGAGCGGCTCGTGTCAATCAGTGGTCTTATTATATGAGGTTTCGAGACGGGAGGGATGCCGGAAAGCCCGGGACGCCCGCTTCCCCTTATAAGCCTCATCAATACGGTCTCGGCCTGATCGTCGAGCGTATGGGCGGTCGCAATTTTAGAGGCGCGGTGTTTTTCCCTGACCTTATGGAAGAACTCGTATCTGAGCGCTCTCGCCGCCTCTTCTAGGCTTAATTTTGATTTCTCCTTGTATACGGGTGTGTCTGCTTCCCCGTACTCAAACTGGAGATTTAACGAGTCCGCAATCCTGCCGACGAATTCCGAGTCCCTCTCTGCTTCATTTCCCCTTATTCCATGATTCAGGTGTGCGACTATAATTCTGGGACGGTAGTCGCTCAGCTCATTAAGAATATGAAGGAGCGCGATGGAATCCGCCCCCCCTGAGACACCCATTACTACCTTTTCTCCGGGAAGGAGCATGTCATATTTTTGGATAGTTTTTCTTACCCGGGCCAGCATTATCTATATTATTGGCGGCAAGTCCCGCGGACATTATTATCCTGAACGCGTCCTCTATGGTTATGGAAAGCTCCTTGACGTCCTCTTCGGGAACCATTATATAATACCCGCTGGTAGGGTTGGGAGTTGTAGGCACAAAGATGCTGACGAGTCTCTTCTCCGTCTGGTTATGATGCATTCCAGGCTCAAGAGTCCCTGTTATAAATCCGATCGAGTAAATTCCCTTTCTGGGATACTGGAACAGGGCTACCCTTTTCAGCTTTTTCATTCCCGTGCCCATGAACAGCGTCTCGATAACCTGTTTGGTGGCTATATATATGGTTCTTGCCAGGGGAATCTTCGATATTATGCCCTCTCCGAAGTTGACAAGCCTTCTGCCCACCAGATTTCTGGCTACCGCACCGATGACGAGGACTATTAAAAGTGTTCCTATAAGGCCTATCAAGAATGCTACTATTTCATGGATTCCCCGGGGTAGTTCTCCGAGTGGGCTTCCGAACAGTTTTGATGGGGGTGCGCTTACAAGGGATACGATCCACGAGCCAAGTATGTATAATATCCAAATGGTAAGACCGAATGGTACTGTAACCAGAACACCCGTTAGAATGTTTTGCTTGAAATGGCTCTTGAAGTTACTATAGATCTTGCTCATTCATCAAGCGGTTTGTTTGTCTATAGCATCGCGGAGGAATCTGCTGGGTTTAAATACAACCGCTTTTCTCTCGGCTATTTCGATCGTCTCCCCGGTGGCGGGGTTTCTGCCTTTTCTTGCCTTCCGGTTCTGGACACGGAAGCTTCCGAATCTGGGCAGTTTTATTCCCTCGCCGTTGCCGAGCCTGTCTTTGGCGATTTCAAAGAAGAACTCTACTATCTCGGCCGATTCTCTTTTGGATAAGCCTATTTTTGTATGAATAACATCTGCGAGTTCTTTTTTTGTCATTATTCTTACTCTCCTCTCTTAGCTATATTGTACGCAATTCGGCTCCGATAGCCAATTGAAGGTTTTTAAGGGTTTTCTTCTGCACTTCGTTAATGTCTTCATCGGTCAGTGTTTTGTCCGAGGCTCTGAGCTGAAGTGACACGGCAACGCTCTTTTTTCCTTTCTCTACAGGGCCGCCGGTGAACACGTCGAATACCTGAGCGTCTTCGATTAACTCCGAGCCTACCCTGTCTATCTCTTCGAGAATACTGCTGACAGGGATTTCATCATTCACGATAAGAGCAATGTCTCTCCTGACCGAAGGGAATTTCGGAAGCCCTTTAAATAACCTTTTCCTGTCCTTCGATTTGGTTGCGGCTTTATCGAGGTCGATTTCGAAAACATATAATTTTTTTGAGATTTCGAGTTTTTCACTCAGGTCGGGATGCAGCTCTCCGATGAAGCCCGCTTCCTCATCTCCAATCATTATTACAGCTGATTTTCCCGGGTGGAGAAATCCGATTTCCGGAGTGCGTCTGAAATTTACGCTTTCCCGAACAGACAGCGCATCAAAGCATTTTTCAAGAACGCTCTTTAGGTCGAAGAAATCAAATTCCTCCTTATCCCAGAATTCCGGCTGTCTCCTTCCGGTTGCAGCCGCAGCTAATTTTGTAATTTCTTTCGGCAGATTACCCTCTTCCGTCGGGAAAAAGACCTTTCCTGACTCGAACAGTCTTACATCCTGTTCCTGGCGGTTCAGGTTCAAAACGGTATTACGTATTAGGCCGGGCAGCAGGCTTGTCCTCATAGCCGAGCTTTCCCTCGTCAGAGGGTTGAGGATTCCGAGCGACTCACTTTTGCTGAAAAGGCTCAAAAGCTCGTTGTCGTCGAAACTGTAATTAATCACTTCATAAAAACCGTCCGACATGAGGATTTGTTTGATCCTGTCCCGAGTAAGTTTGTCTTTGCCGACCCCCTCTGATCTCATCAGTACCGAAGGCAGAGTCGTTGAAATATTGTCATACCCGTGGAGCCTGGCGATTTCTTCTATTAAGTCTATTTCTCTTGTCAGGTCCACCCTGTACGTGGGTATCCTGAAGGTGAACTCTCCGTCCGAGGAATCGGTGCTTTCCAGTCCCAGTCCCCGGGTTATTTGAATTATTTTTTTTGAGTCTATGTCTGTTCCCAAAAGGGAATTCACGCGCTTTAAAGACAGCTTGACTTCGGCGGGTTTGATTATAGCCGGGTATTCATCCACTCTGCCCCTGGCTATCTCCCCGCCCGCGAGTTTTCTTATCAGCTCTGCGGCCCTGTCCAGCGCGTCCGTTATGCCGTTCGGGTCGACGCCCCTTTCGAACCTATAAGAGGATTCGGACCTGAGCCCTGTTTTTCTCGATGTTTTTCTCACGTAGAGAGGCTCGAAATAAGCGCTTTCGAGTAAGATGTTTTTCGTGCTTTCTGATACCTCCGTGTTGGCGCCGCCCATTACGCCCGCAAGAGCAACCGGTTTCTTCCCGTCGCAAATAAGAAGGTCGTCCGGAGTGAGTTTTCTTTCGGCGCCGTCAAGCGTCTCGATTACCTCTCCCTCTCCAGCCGACCTCACCACGATCTTTCTGTCTTCAATGAGGTCATAGTCAAAAGCGTGGAGGGGCTGACCGAGCTCGAGCAGGACGTAGTTCGTTACATCCACCACAGTATTGATAGGTCTGATCCCCGAGGATTCGAGCCTCGTTTTAAGCCAGAGCGGGGAAGGCCCGATCCGGGCGTTCTTTATTATCCGGCAGGAGTACCGCGGGCACTTCTCACGGTCAAGAAGCTCTACCTTTACGAGGTTCTGAATGCCTTCTCCGGATTCGGATACGGTTAAATCGGGGAATTTTACTTTGCCCCCCAATATTGCAGCCGCCTCTCTCGCAACTCCTACGACGCTCAGGCAGTCGGGACGGTTGGGGGTAATTCCAATCTCGAATAAAACATCTTCAAGCCCGTACTCATCCACAAGCCTTTTTCCCGTCTCTGCCGATTCGGGAAGAATCATGATTCCATCCCCTTCCTCTCCCAAGCCGAGCTCATTTTCGGCGCACAGCATCCCTTCCGATACTTCGCCCCTTATCTTTGCTTTCTTTATTTTGAGTCCGTCGGGGAATTTCGGTCCCGGGGGCAGAGTGGTGCCGATTTTCGCAAGCGCAACCTTATCGCCCGCTTTCATGTTAGTTGCTCCGCAGACTATGTTATAGCGGTTCTCGCCGTCTGAAACGTCGCAGAGTGAGAGTTTTGTAGCGTCCGGGTGTGGTTTAATATCAAGGATTTCCGCCACTACCACATTTTCAAGCCCTTTACCCCTGTGCTCGACCGATTCCACCTCGAGCCCGGCCATGGTGAGCCTCTCGGCCAAGTCATCAGGCGAAATATCAAAATCGACGTATTCTCTAAGCCAGCTTAATGTAAGTATCATGTTATAGCGCGGACAAAATTAAATAATCACATATTCTTATAGCCGGGTCAATAGTGGTCCCATAGGCACACACGTAGTGTGTTTTCTGAAAAAATCCGTGTGTTTCCCGAAAAGACCACCTTATGTGTTTTTCGAAAAGTTAACGTCCTTCGATTGGACTCAGGACGAGCGGGCTGAAATGAAGAAAGATGCACGATTCAGGATTCGAGATAGAGTGCAAGAGATGAGATTGCAGTGGCTCCTTCGGAGTCGGGCATTGACAACGCGTTAGAAATACTTCTTTTCCTGGATGAAAAGAAGCAAAAATCACCGACTAAACAGAAATAGCTAAAAATAAATTACTACGTCTAAAATATTTTAATTCCTCCCCGGTAGGCAAGGGCATCCGATTCCTCACTTGATCGAAATCGTTCTGTAATGTCGGGAAAGGGTAAGGATAAAAGGATACATCTTTTGACTGGGTTCAGGATTATGGGATTAAAAGAGAGGGAGACCTAAGTCCCTCTCTTTTGTTTGCTTTAGAAATTATCTTCAGCCAAGTTTATTCCGAGTGAATCGATGGACTCAGAATGACTGGACCTTCAAGTATTGCCGAGCCCAGCAACAGAAAATGATTAGCCTTTCGGCCAGCCAAACAGCACTGAAATCAGGTCAGGTCGAAGCGGTCAAGGTTCATCACCTTAGTCCACGCCGCCACAAAGTCCTGCGTAAACCGCTCTTGAGAGTTCTCACATCCGTAGACTTCAGCGAGAGCCCGGAGCTCTGAGTTCGAACCGAAGATGAGATCGATACGGGTACCGGTCCACTTGAGTTCGCCTGTCGTACGATCACGGCCTTCAAACACTTCCTCGGCCTCCGAAGTCGCCTTCCACGTCGTGCCCAAATCGAGCAGGTTGACGAAGAAGTCATTGGTGAGCACCTCCGGGCGTTTAGTGAAGACGCCATGTTGGGACTGACCGAAGTTAGTGTTAAGTACACGCATGCCGCCAACGAGAACCGTCATCTCAGGAGCGGTCAGCGTCAACAGTTGCGCCCGGTCAACCAACATTTCCTCTGCCGATACGGTGTACTCTGTCTTCAAGTAGTTGCTGAATCCGTCTGCAGCCGGCTCGAGGTAGGTGAAGGATTCCACATCGGTTTGTTCTTGCGACGCATCGGCACGTCCCGGTGTAAAGGGCACTGTCACTTCGTGACCGGCATTCTTCGCCGCCTGCTCGATGCCTGCGCATCCGCCCAGAACGATCAAGTCGGCGAGTGAAACCATCTTACCCCCGGTCTGGGCGTCGTTGAACTCTTTTTGGATGCCCTCAAGCGTCTTCAGCACTGCCTGTAATTGAGCTGGATCGTTGACTTCCCAATCCTTCTGCGGCGCAAGGCGAATACGTGCACCATTCGCGCCGCCGCGTTTATCGGAGCCACGGAACGTTGATGCTGACGCCCAAGCGGTTGATACCAGTTGAGACACTGACAGTCCTGAGGCAAGGATATTACCCTTCAGTGCAGCGATGTCCTGATCGCCAATCAGCTCATGCGTAACGGTTGGGATAGGGTCTTGCCAGATCAGCTCTTCCGCTGGCACCTCCGGGCCGAGATAGCGTGTGCGTGGACCCATATCGCGGTGCGTAAGCTTGAACCACGCCCGGGCGAAGGCGTCTTTGAACTCATCCGGATTCTCGTAAAAGCGTCTTGAAATCGGCTCATAGATAGGGTCCATCCGCAAGGAAAGGTCCGTCGTAAGCATGAATGGTGCGTGACTCTTCGACGGGTCGTGTGCATCCGGCACCGTACCGGCGCCTGCTCCATCCTTCGGTTTCCACTGATGCGCACCGGCTGGGCTCTTCGATAGCTCCCATTCGTAGCCGAACAGGTTCTCGAAGTAGTTGTGGCTCCACTTTGTCGGCGTTGTAGTCCATGCGCCCTCGAGGCCGCTGGTAATAGAGTTGCCTGCATTGCCGCTGCCGAACGTGTTTTTCCAGCCTAGTCCTTGCTCCTCAATGCCCGCGGCTGCGGGTTCCGGGCCAACATACCGGGTTGGATCGCCGGCACCATGGGTTTTGCCGAATGTGTGTCCGCCGGCAATAAGCGCGACAGTCTCTTCGTCATTCATAGCCATGCGTCCGAAGGTCTCGCGAATATCACGGGCTGCCGCGAGAGGATCAGGATTTCCGTTTGGACCTTCCGGATTCACGTAGATCAGTCCCATCTGAACGGCGCCGAGGGGATTCTCGAGTTCCCGGTCGCCGGTGTAACGCTTGTCTCCAAGCCACTCGGCTTCAGAACCCCAATAGATGTCTTCCTCAGACTCCCAAACATCCTCACGTCCGCCAGCGAAACCGAATGTCTTGAAGCCCATTGACTCGAGGGCGCAGTTGCCGGCGAGGATCATCAGATCGGCCCAAGAGATTTTCTTGCCGTATTTCTGTTTGACCGGCCAGAGCAGCAAGCGTGCCTTATCGAGGTTCGCATTGTCAGGCCAACTGTTTAGCGGCGCAAAGCGCTGGCTGCCGGAGCCTCCGCCACCACGGCCGTCGGCGATGCGGTAAGTACCGGCGCTGTGCCACGCCATCCGAATGAAGAGCGGCCCATAGTGACCATAGTCGGCTGGCCACCAGTCCTGGGATGTGGTCATAAGATCGAAGATGTCTTTCTTTACTGCATCCAGGTCGAGGGTCTTGAACTCTTCGGCGTAGTTGAACGCGTCGCCCATAGGATTGGATAAAGAAGAGTGTTGGCGGAGGATGTTCAATTTCAACAGATTCGGCCACCAGTCTCGGTTTGAAGTGCCACCACCAGCGCTGTGCTTTGACATTCCACCTGTAAACGGGCACTTGGTTTCACCGTTAGTATTCATATCTCCTACAATACTGTCGTGAGCTGTATTAAGCGTTTTTTTCTTAGTCATTTTAGACCTCCCTACTATTTAGCCCATCTGTAGAATAAACTTATTGGCTATAGTTGTCTAATATTATTTGTCTATGTATTGTATAGTTATTTCCTATGGATGCGTGTTGAGCTATGGAACTTCATCAATTGAGATACTTTGTTGCAGTAGCCGAGACCGGGGGTTTTAGTAAAGCAGCCAAAAGGTGTTATGTCGCTCAGCCTTCACTTAGCCAGCAGATCATAAAACTTGAGCACGAACTCGGCCAGGAGCTGTTCGAAAGGCTCGGGCGCAGTGTGGCTTTAACGGAAGCCGGAAGGTCTTTACTGCCCCGCGCCAGGCTGATCCTAAAAGAAGCAAACGGAATCAAATCCGGAATTCTGGGGGATGTTCATTCCGGTATCGGGACTCTTTCCGTAGGCATGATTCCCACAATAGCTCCGTACCTACTTCCGGGCACCCTGAATATGTTCAGCGAGGAATATCCGAAGGCGCAGATTTCGATCACCGAGAATCTTACGGACAGGCTGGTGAAGAGCTTGATAAATCTGGAGCTAGACCTTGCGATTATGAGTCTTCCTATCGACAGCAAGCTCATCAAAACGGAGCCTCTATTCGAAGACCCATTGGTTCTGGCTCTCTCGGATGGACATCCCCTAAACGACTTGCAGGACATCAGAATCAAAGACCTGGTTAATATCCCGTTCATCGCGCTTGACGAGGAGCACTGCCTGGGCGAGCAGGTCAATAACTTCTGCTACGAGAAACAGATAAATCCGGAAATTATCTGCCGCACGTGGAATCTGTCCACAATACAGCACTGTGTTTCTTTTGGAAACGGGATTTCTCTTGTGCCGAAGATGCTGGTCATGACGGATTCGTCCGGGAGCTGCGTGTACAGAAAAATTAAAGGCCAGTTTCCAAAGCGAACGGTTGTCGCCGCATGGCACAGGGACCGAAAGCCCTCAAAACTGGCACTGGAATTTATCGAAATAGTAAAACAGGAATACGAGTCCCTTCTTAAAATCCGACGAACATCCGGATTTGATTTAAATGCGCCGGTTATTTAGAATGGCGGCTTCCTGATGTAAACTACGAATTCGTGCTCAAAAACTGACTTCGCATGTGATTCCATGAGAAAGATATATCTCGACAACAACGCTACGACGCCTTTAGACCCGAGGGTTCTTGAGTCTATGATGCCTTACCTGAAAGACGATTTCGGGAATCCGTCGAGTATACATTCGTTTGGAAGCAGGGCGAGGGCGGCCCTTGACAAATCGAGGGAAGAGGTCGCGGATTTCATAAACGCGAGTCCCCGGGAAATATTTTTTACATCCGGCGGGAGCGAAAGCAACAATTTCGCCATTAAAGGGACGGTGTTCGGAAAGCTCGGGAAAGAACGGAATCATCTGGTAACTACGAGGGTCGAGCACGAGTCGGTGCTCGAGGTTTTCAAATACCTTGAGGCGCGCGGATTCAAAGTTACTTACCTTGAGGTCGACGGGTACGGTCTTCCAGATACCGAAGCGTTTAAAAAGGCCGTCACCGATGAAACCTTGCTTGTTTCGTGCATGTACGCCAACAATGAGACGGGAACGGTCATGCCCGTTACGGAAATTGCCGAAATCGTAAAGCAAAGGGGGGCTATATTCCATACTGACGCAGTGCAGGCCTCGGGCAAACTGGAGATAGACGTTAAGAAAATACCCGCCGATCTGCTCACCGTTTCAGCGCATAAATTTTACGGCCCCAAAGGCTCGGGGGCTTTGTTCATAAGGGACGGATTATTAAGGGAGCTTGAGATTGCAACACTTATTCACGGCGGCGGGCAGGAGAGAGGGGTAAGATCGGGTACTGAAAGTGTTCCCGGAATTGTGGGGTTGGGAACGGCCGCCGCTCTCGCAAAGACCGAAATGAAGGAAGATGAAGCACGGGTAAAGGAATTAAGGGACAGATTGTACAGTGAAATACTACGGCGTACGGATAATGTAACTCTTAACGGGCTTAAAGAAAATACGCTCTGGAATACCCTTAATCTGAGTATTGCCGGAGTGGACGGAGGCTCGCTTTCCATGAGCCTCGATCTTGAAGGAGTCGCGGTATCCACGGGCTCAGCGTGTTCCGAGGGGAAAGTCGATCCTTCTCATGTCCTGCTGGCAATGGGGATGTCGAAGCAGGAAGCATCCTCATCGGTCCGAATCAGTTTGGGAAGATTCACGACGAAAGAGGATATAGACGTAGTGTCCGAAATTCTGCCCAGGGCTGTGGAGAGAATAAGAAGGGTAGCGGCTGCCGATACTTCTGTAATATAGTCGGGAGGATATATTACGAGTCTAAGGAAATACGGGCGGTGTATCGATGCCCGCCGGTTCGTCGAACCCCATCATCAGGTTCATATTCTGAACCGCGGCCCCCGAAGCTCCCTTTACAAGGTTGTCTATTACGGAGACTATTACGGCTGTTTTATTGGCCGGGTTCGCCGTCATTCCTATATCGCAGTAATTCGACCCTCTGACCTGCGAGGTAGATGGATATACCTTTTCGGGGGATATACGAACGAATCTCTCATCCTTATAGTACTCTTCATATAAGTCGATAAGCTCCCGGACGCTTTTCTCTTCCCTTAGTCTTACATAAATAGTAGAGAGGATTCCTCTGTCCATCGGGATGAGATGAGGAGTGAAAGAGACCTCTACTTTAGAGCCGGAGTAGTTCGAGAGCACCTCTTCGATCTCGGGCATGTGGCGGTGCTCACCGACCATGTACGCCTTTACACCTTCGTTGACCTCCGAGAAATGGTAGTCGAGGGAAGGGGACCTCCCCGCTCCCGACACTCCCGATTTGGAGTCGACGATTACGTGCCCCGGCTCTATCAAATCATTCTTAACGAGGGGCGCTAGCCCCAGTATCGCGGACGTAGGGTAGCATCCCGGATTAGCCACGAGTTTGGCGTTTTTTATGCGCTTCCTGTTGAGCTCGGGTATTCCGTACACCGCTTCCGAAATAAGCTCGGGGCAGGGATGCTCCCCGTACCATTTCCGGTACATATCACGGCTGAGCCTGAAATCGGCTCCCAGATCGATTATTTTTATGTCTCTTTTGAATAATTCTTTTACTACAGCGGCCGAGGTGCCGTGAGGGAGCGCCAGAAACACCATATCCATATCTTCGGGAACTGAACCCGGGTCAAGGGGTTTGAGCTCCGTGTTTAGAAAGCCTCTCAGATGCGGGAATACTTCGGATATATTCCTGCCCGCGTGTTTTTCAGCTGTTAAGTGAGCGATTTCGACTTCTGGGTGCGTGAGAAGAAGTCTGATGAGCTCGCTTCCGGTGTACCCGCTAGCTCCCAGTATCGCGGCCTTTTTTCTTTGCATAAGGATTGAAAATATCAGGGAAAAGTATCAAATACAAGTTTTTGCTAATAATAAGGCTGGAATGCGTTGGTTTTGGCAGATTTCATGCTGCGCGCGATACCTTGACTCCAATAGTTTCAAAAGGTAATTTTAAATCGGTTTGAGCTTAACATAATATTAACATTATATTTTTCTGGAGGGATTTTTGATGTCAACCAAGGTAGGTATTAACGGGTTCGGAAGAATCGGAAGGCACGTTCTGCGTATCGGACTTGGTAGGAAGGACCTCGAATTCGTCGGAATTAACGACATTTCAGACTCAAATACGCTTGCTCATCTATTTAAATACGATTCGATTTTCGGGCCCTACAAGGGCGAAGTGAAGTCCGAAAACGGACACATCGTAATAGACGGAAAACCCATCAGGGTCTTTTCAGAGAGAGAACCTTCTAATATACCTTGGGATGATGTCGGCGCCGAGATCGTTGCCGAAGCGAGCGGTGTATTCAGGTCCAAAGAGGAGGCTTCCAGACACCTCGGAAATACGGTCAAAAAGGTAGTGATTACCGCCCCCGCCAAGGGCGATGTGGATTTTACAACTGTACTTGGCGCAAACCACGATAAATACGATACTGAAAAGCACAATATTATTTCAAACGCCTCATGTACCACAAACTGCTTCGCGATGATTGTAAAGGTGCTCCATGAAAATTTCGGCATTGAAAGGGGCGAGCTGACAACGATTCACTCATATACGAACGATCAGAAAATACTGGACGCGCCCCATAAGGACCTGAGAAGGGCAAGAGCGGCAGCGCTTTCGATAATCCCTACAAGCACAGGGGCCGCAAACGCGATACAGATTATCTTCCCCGAACTAAAGGGCAAGTTAATGGCTGTAGCCATGAGAGTGCCTACGGCGGACGTTTCGGTTATAGATTTTACATGCGAAGTCGGAAAGGACACCACAGTCGAGGAAGTGAACGAAAAATTCAAAGAGGCCTCCTCAGGCGAGCTAAAGGAATACCTTCGATACGTCGACGAGGAGCTCGTATCGTCCGACTTCATTGGAGATCCGCATTCGGCCGTCCTCGATTCGGCGCTTACCTCTGTAATCGGGGGTAATCTTGTCAAAGTAATCGGATGGTATGATAATGAATACGGATACTCATCCAGGGTTGTTGATTTAATAGAGTTCATAGGAGATAAACTCTAATGAGCAAGCTCGTTATTTCCGACCTGCCCGACTCTGAGCTTGAGGGGAAAAGGGTTTTCGTGAGGGTGGATTTTAATGTTCCGATCAGAGACGGAAAAATCAGCGAGGACTACAGAATCAGGCGGGCCATCCCTACCATCGATTATCTTGTGGAAAGGGGGGCGAAGGTAATCCTGGGATCGCATCTCGGGAGACCGAAGGGAATAGCAATCGCAGACCTTTCCATAAAACCCATAGCAACACGCCTGTCGGAGCTTCTGGGCAAATCCGTAAAATTTACAGGGAAGGTTATAGGTCCCGATGTAAAGGAATCGATTGAAAGCCTGACGGGCGGGGAGGTAATGCTTCTTGAAAACCTCAGATTTCACAAGGAAGAGACAGATAATGACCCCGAATTTGCAAAGGAGCTCGCTTCGTTCGCGGATATATACGTGAATGACGCATTCGGAACCTCGCACAGAAAGCACGCCTCTACCTACGGCATGGCCTCTTATTTCGATATAAAGGTCGCCGGGTTTTTAGTAAGCAGGGAACTCAGATTCCTCACACGGCTTCGTGAAGACCCTGACCGCCCGTTTGTAGTCATAGTGGGAGGGGGTAAAATCAAAGATAAAATAAACGCTTTAAAAAATCTGATAGATAAAGCCGATAAAGTGCTTTTGGGCGGAGGCGTGGCTTATACATTTCTCAAGGCGGAGGGGGTTAATATAGGGAACTCAATAGTCGAGGACGAACTGGTGGAATGGGCCGGAGAAGCGCTTAGAAAATACAGGAAAAAGATATATCTTCCGGTGGATCATGTAGTTGCCGGAAGTTTCGAAAGAAGAAAGAACTGCATGGTTGTAGACGAGGGGATTCCGGAAGACCTTCAGGGATTCGATATCGGGCCTAAAACAGCAGCCGAATATAACCATCAGATAAAGGGTACCGGGTCGATATTCTGGAGCGGACCTATGGGGGTTTTCGAAGTCGGGGATTTTGCTGCCGGCACCACACAGGTCGCAAGGGCCGTGGCGCTTGCCACGTGGAGGGGAGCGACGACAGTGGTCGGAGGGGGAGAAACGATTGCCTCAATAAGAAAAGCCGAGGTGCTGGATTCGGAAATTACACACATTTCCACGGGCGGCGGGGCGCTTCTTGAATTCCTGGGCGGCGACGAGCTTCCGGGAATCTCGATTCTGACTGAAAGAAAAGAGCATGTGTCTATGGCTGTGAACTAGTTTCCACAGAATTTTCAGAAAATATCCCCGGGTACGTGTAGTTGTATCTACCCTTGAATCCTAAACCATGTTAATCTCTAACAAGGATTTATTCACGAGTCTATTAAAATAAAACGGAGCGAGCGAATGGCAAAGCTTAAGATAAAGGGCGGTACGGATTCTTTAGTAAAACTCCTGGGGAAAGAGGCCGACGATCTCTTAAATCACAAATGTAAAACCGTTTCCAAAAATAACCTCCACCTGCCGGGTTCGGATTTTGTAGACCGGATTTTCATTCCGTCTGACCGACCTAATTCAGTGCTCAGAAATTTGCAGCTCATGTATAACACCGGAAGACTTGCGGGTACGGGGTACCTGTCGATTCTGCCCGTGGATCAGGGAATCGAGCATTCGGCCGGCGCATCATTTGCTCCTAACCCTATTTATTTCGACCCGGAGAACATCGTCAAACTGGCTATCGAAGGGGGTTGTAACGCCGTTGCCTCGACGCTCGGCGTTCTGGGCGCAGTATCCCGTAAGTACGCTCATAAAATTCCGTTCATAGTAAAGATTAATCATAACGAACTACTCACGTATCCAAACAAGTACGATCAGATACTGTTTGCCAATGTTGACCAGGCTTTTCAGATGGGGGCGGTATCCGTAGGAGC
This sequence comes from Deltaproteobacteria bacterium, assembly GCA_040223695.1. NCBI lineage: Bacteria > Pseudomonadati > Myxococcota > Myxococcia > Deltaproteobacteria bacterium. The sequence goes on along the minus strand of JAVKFU010000017.1, from coordinate 200,025 downwards.
CACCATATACTTCGGCTCCGATGAAAGCACGCGTCAGATTCAGGAAATATCGGAAGCGTTCAGCTACGCGCACTCGCTCGGACTGGTTACGGTATTGTGGGCCTATCTCAGGAATCCGGCCTTCAAGACCGAAAAGGTCGATTACCATCTTTCCGCCGATTTAACCGGACAGGCCAATCATCTGGCGGCAACGATAGAAGCGGACATAGTAAAGCAGAAACAGGCTGAAAATAACGGCGGCTTTCTTGCGCTCAACTTTGGCAAGACAGATCCGAGGGTTTACTCCAAGCTGAGCTCCGATCATCCGATAGACCTCACGCGCTATCAAGTCTTAAATTGCTATATGGGCAGGGCGGGTCTGATAAACTCGGGCGGAGCGTCAACGGGGAAGGGTGAGGACGATCTCGCGCAGGCGGTCAGGACGGCGGTAATTAACAAAAGGGCCGGCGGGATGGGTTTGATAACCGGCAGGAAATCCTTCCAGAAATCCATGAAGGGGGGGGTTCAGATACTAAATGCGGTTCAGGACGTTTATCTGAACAATGATGTTACCGTTGCGTGACGGGCTTATTAACATTTCCTGTCAGGCTTGATAACCGGTTGAGATTTAATTAGTAATTTTTCTGGCCTTGCTCAAAGGGGGTCTTGTCTTTTTTTCGCTTCCTGTTATTACATCCTACTTATTTTTTTCAACCGGATTTATACTAAACGGCAACCGATAATATATCTATCGGCGGGCCCGGGCAGGGCCGGATCGGACATATTATATGAACTGGAAGACAGAAGGGCTTAAGAGGTTCGATAGTATTTTCGGGAGACTCGGGTGTTTGGTCGCGAAACTGATGGTCAATCCGAGAAAGGAGTCTCATAACGGCGACCCGAGAATACTTGTCATCAGGCCCGGGGGGATTGGAGACGCGGCGCTTCTGTATCCGGCGTTATCGGAACTCAGGAAGAATTTCCCCGGCTCCCGGATAGATGTTCTCGCCGAGAAGAGGAACGGGGGAATTCTCGAAGGGTGCCCTTTTATAAGCGATCTCATCCTCTATGATTACAGGCCGCACGAGACCCTGTACGGGGTAATGAAGCGGCATTATGACATAGTAATAGATACGGAGCAGTGGCACAGGCTCACAGCGGCGCTATCCTATCTGACCGGCGCTTCAGTGAGGGCTGGGTTCGAGACAAATGAGAGGGCGGAGCTTTTCACCCTGCCGGTCAAATATTCCGAGAGCGACTATGAGGTTCTCAGTTTTTTGAATTTAATATCAGCCGTTACGGGGAAGAACCATGAATTCGATGAAAATGAGCCGTTTATTCCCGTGGACGCGGGCGGAGATAATGCGCTCGCTCAATCGATCTCGGAATTCGGAAAATCTAAAAAGGCTGTCGCAGGGATGTTTACGGGGGCTACGATAAGGGAAAGGAGGTGGGGAGTGGAGAAATTCGCCCGGCTGTCGGGGGAATTATCAGCAGAGGGAATCGGAACGGTCATAGTGGGCGGGGGAGCGGACGAACGCGATGCATTAAGGTTTAAAGAAATAGCCGGCAATGAACATGTTCTCGATTTTACCGGTAAAACCTCACTCATGGAAACCGCGTCTATAATCTCCCTGTTGAACCTGTTTGTCACCGGGGACACGGGTTTGATGCACGTGGCGTACGGTGTCGGAACGCCTACGGTGTCGCTTTTCGGCGCAGGAATACAGGGGAAGTGGGCTCCCCCCGGGGATAACCATATTGCGATTAACAAGCGCGTTCCCTGCAGTCCCTGTACAAAATTCGGATATACTCCCCCGTGTCCCTATCACGTGAGATGCCTTTCTGAAATAACGGTCGAGGAAGTGAGAGAGTCCGTTATCGAACTGCTTTCCTACTCCCCGGTCAAGTCAAATTAGTCCATTTCCGGTTTATCAAACGCCCTTTTCCTCAAGCCCCGGCGGAACCTCTCCGTAATAGATGGAGTCCTCTTCGTAAAGGGCTTTTATCTTGTCCTTAGGCATGTCAGGCATGTCTTCCTTGAGTCCGAACATTCTGCAAATGTGCCTTAGCTCCTCTTCCCTCCCCGGAAGGGGATCCATAGGCTGAAGCATCTTCTTCTGTCTCAGCTCCTCCTTGACTCCCTGGTCTTCCTTCAGAGGATTACCGTACTCATTGTAGTGGTAAAGCCTGTCAAAGCGTTTTCTCGGTCTCTGTCCCGGGGACTCGGCCGCGTACCCTACCGCCATGAGCCAGATTGGAACTATGTTTTCAGGGACTCCGAGCACCTTGGGAAATTCGGCCGGTTTCCTTCCTGTCGCGAGAAGGCAGCATCCGAGGCCGAGCTCTGTCGCCGCCAGTAGAGAATTCGCGATTGCCTGTCCCGCTTCTATTCTGAGGAGGTCCTCGGCTCTCTCCCTCGGGAAACTCATCAAGCGCGGATAAGTGGTTTCCGTAAGGATTTTATATGTCCACCCGTGCGCCGCCGTGATAGCCCTTGCGGGAAAGAGCACCGCAAAGGATTCGACCAGCTCCTTGTACCAGGCGTCCATGTTTATGAGCCACGCTATCACTACAGGAGCCGTTCGTAGTTGTATCTCGTTGAATGTTGACGCGCACTCGATTAATTGTTCGAATTTTTCTTCGGGATAAGTCTTCTTGTCAATAACTATCGCCTCTGTAGATCCGCAGTTGCCCTGGCATGACGCGTGCCTCGCGGCCTGCAGCATTCTCTGTATCTTCCAGTCCTCCACCTCTTTCCAGGGCTTAAAAAATCTTATACTCCTTCTGGTGCCGATGGCTTCCATTAATTCCATTTTTTTTGCCTCCTGTTTTCATTAAAGCTCTAAGCTTATTTGATGTCAACCGATATTATTTATATTCTACTTAGCGCAGATTCAAATCTCCATTTCCAGCAGGTCCTGAGCCTCAATTACCTCCGCGCTTACATTCTTCCTGATAGTTTCCACGACACGTGCTTCATCGCATATGGGATAGAGGTGTGTAACAACAATTTTTTTGGCCCCTGATTTGTTTATTATTGCGGCTACCTCTCCCGGAGTAAGGTGGCCTTTCCTTTTTGAGGCCTCATCGGGCAGGGAGCATTCGATGATGAGAAGGTCGGTGTCCGCTGCCAGTTCTATAAGCTCGTCCGAGTAGTCGGTGTCGCCTGAGTAAACAACTGATTTGTCATTCTCTTCCACTCTGAAAGCGAGGCTCCCTTCCATGTGGGGTGTAGGGGACGAAATGATGTTAAATCCGTCGAATTCCGTTTTGCCGGTTTCAAGCTCGTTTACCGTCATATTGTCCGGGAGAATCCAGTCATCATATGCGTTTTTGAGGGCGTCGAAGAAGTTTATGAAGCCTTCGCCTCCCCACAGAGAAAGGGGCTTTTCCCTTTTTGAGCCGTAGGCGTATTTTGTCGCAAAGAGGAACGGGACCAGGTCCCCCGTGTGGTCGGGGTGGAGATGGGATAGAAGAATATGGTCTATATTCAAGTAGCTTACCCCTGCTTTGGCCAGCTTTCCCGTTGTTCCGCTTCCGCAGTCGAGAAGGAGTTTATTTCCCGAAAGTTCGAGAGCGTATCCCGATGAACCCCGTTTGGCGTAGGGAATGCATGTGCCCGACCCCAGTACATAGAGCTTCATTTTTCAATCCCTTTTAATTGAGTTATTGTAATATCGAGCAATTTAGCACCGGTTCGGAAAAAGGCAAATATATTGAACAGGATCATTACACTGACTACCGATTTCGGCTTAAAAGATCATTACGCGGGCGCGATGAAAGGGGTTATTCTGGGTATAAACCCCGGGGCGGTGATTACGGATATTACGCACGGGATTGAAAAATTTAACATTATCGAGGCGGCTTTTAAGCTGAGGAGCTTTTACAGTTATTTCCCGAAAGGAACGGTGCATGTAGTCGTAGTGGACCCGGGCGTCGGGGGGCCGAGAAAACCAATAGCCGTAGAAGCTCACGGGTATTATTTTGTCGGCCCGGATAACGGGGTATTTTCTTTGATACCCGCTCTCAAGGATGAGTGTAAAGCTGTTGAAATAACGAACCGGAGTTATATGCTTGAGGCCGTGAGCAGCACTTTTCACGGCAGGGATATATTCGCCCCGGCTGCTGCGCATCTCGGTCTGGGTGTGGGAATAGACGAGCTCGGAGAGGGTGTTTCTTCACCTGAAGCGCTCGACATTCCTGAACCCGAGGTCAGGTCCGGAGAAATTCAGGGCGTGGTAATTTACGAGGATTCTTTTGGCAATCTCGTTACTAACATTCCTGCCGAGATGATCAAGGCAGACTCGATTGTATATGTCGATCAAGTCAGGATTGAGGGTATAGTCAGCTCATACGGCGAGGCGGGGAAAGGAGAACTCCTCGCTATTACGGGCAGCTCGGAGCTGTTGGAAATTTCCGTGAATCAGGGTAGCGCGTCGAAAATGATAGGGACTAACCGGCCCGTTATACGTGTTTTGAGTTAGCCGGGTCACCTATTGCTTTCAATCAGAATGGAGTGATGTTTTTTTGAGTGCGCTCAGGGCCCCGGTTTATTAATATTCAGGCTTCCCACTCTATATGATATTTTTTCTCGTTTACGCTTATTTCTTTAGCCGCTTCGTATGAAAAAATATTTTCCCAAAAATGATCTTCGGGATCTTTTATTCCCTCATTCTCGAGTTTCTTAATAAGCTTCCAAAAATTCTCATCCTCGGGGAGGTCCGGGAGCAAGTCAAAAAGGGTCGCAATATCTGGTCTATCCGGTTTATTTATTTTTTCCCAGCTGACCCATTCCGTACTTTTTTTGGATATGAACAATTTATCGCCCGAGTTGTTCAGCCGGGTCTGATTGAGAGTCCATGCCGGCATGTATTCGCTGTAATAGTAATCGAAAGCGCTCTCGAGTATATCGCTCCATTTCAGGGTTACAACCTTCGAACGGCCCTGCTCATCATTGGCCAGATTTATTGTCTGCCTGTTATCCATAAATGTCTCTCCTGATCCGATATTCGCTTTTGGAGTCATCAGGGCAAATGACCGATTCCGGTCAGCACAAAAATATATTGAGCAAAATCCATGCCATAAGGCGCCTGACTTGTAACTTGCTGCAATGCTTGCTTTTTTTTATGAGGGGATTATTTCTTTGCCGCATTTTTACAATTTTCGTCAGGTAGTTATGCAAATCAGGGTATATCGATATGGGGGGAGTTTTAATCTGACTATTAGTAATAGTGAATATGCCTGCGGCAGGGGGCGGTAATCAGCCGTTTATTTTTGAGAGGTATAATGAAATGAGTGTATTATTCTTTTCCGGATAATCCGCTTAACCTGTACTTTCTCCCTTTAATTTCTGCCGCTTCAATACTGTTTTGACCCAGACCGATATGGCGTTAACAGTGGCCTCGGCATTTTCCATGCAGTCGTGCTTTGCCCCCGGAATATAATTGAATTCGACCGCACCGTTTCCTGATTCCCGGGCCGATCGGGCAAGTTCCCGACACTCCCAATCATCCAGGATGTCGTCATGCTCCCCCTGCAGCAACAGAAGGGGTGTTTTCATCTCTGGAATGATTTTATATGTTTTGGCATTCTCTGCCTCCGGGCTCCTCATAAACCACCAGGTCTTGTATGTAAATATTTCATTATGAAAAGGATTGAGCGTGTCCCCCCATGCCCTGTTGACTAGGAAAATCCGGTCATTTCTACTTGATATCGGGTCGGGGGCTAAAAGCTCGATCGCCTTTTCATAGACCTCTCCGTAAGATGGTATGCTTTTCCACTTGTCCCATCTTCTTTTTTGAGAGTCGGGAAGTGAATACGCGCATCCTTCGAGAATAATTCCCTTTAATTCACTATATGTTCTTATTGAATTATGGTAAGCCGCCAGATTGGCTCCGAGGCTGAATCCCAGTATAAATATATTTAAAAAACCCTCCTCGCGAAGATAGTCCAGTGCCGCATCTATGTCATAAACCGTCTTGTCGAATATCGCATTTCCATTTATCTGACCCAGATAGGCCATTCTGGTGTTTATCGAAAAGGAGTTTATCCCGTTTTCGGCCAGGGCTCCCGGCAGCTGTCTCGGTGTTCCGCGCGCCAAAAAATGTCCCAATACGCCGTGAACTAAAATGATAATCGGGGATTTCATCAGGTCTTCCCGCTTTGGGTATTCGCCGGTAACCAAGAGGGAGTGTATTAAAAAGTCGTCTTTTGATCTGAAGCTGATTAGTTGTCGCTGTCTTTTAATCATGCCGATCTGGAAGTCGCTGGTTGCCGAACCTTGCGTCGAGCCATTTTATAATCTCTTCTCCCAATTCTTTTTCTTTGCCCTCGAATCCGTGACCGGCGTCCATGTATATGCTGGATACATCACGATTGCCGGCCTTCTTCGCAATCTTTGCAAGCTCGATAGCTTCATCAGATTTCAGGGTATCGTCATTTCGCCCCTGAATCAGGAGGACCGGTATTTTTACCTTTTCGATTTGTCTGAAACACATTGCCGACTCGGCCTCAGGGCTCGCCAGGTGCCACCATGTTTTAAATGTGTACAGCTCCGAATGTTCCGGGTTTAGCGTGTCTCCGCTTGCCCTGTATATTATGACAGTGCGGTCTTCCGCCGAGCTGTAAGGGTCGGGCTTAAGAGCCTCTTTTACCCTTCTGTAAATCTCGTCATACGAAGGGACGCTTCTCCATCCGTTCCATTTCATACGTATGGTTTCAGGGGTGGAATATGAAGTGGAAATGCCCACTACTCCTCTTAAGCTCTGATACCTGGAAGGATCGTTTCTGAGCGAGGCGTATCTCATAACAATACTGCTTCCGACGCTGTATCCGGATAAAATGATTTTCTTATATCCCAGGTTCTTCAGATACACAACGACCGTATCTATTTGAGGGATGGTGTCGTCTATGATTCCGTATCCGAAAAAGAGGCCGAAGGTCGCCATTCTTGTGTTGATTGAAAGAGACGAATAGCCGGACTTCGCCAGAATAGGGGGTAAAAAACGCTGGCTTCCTTCGAGAAAATTGCCCAGAAATCCGTGCACATGAATCATCACGGGCTCTTTCTCGGATTCGTCAGCCCTGAGAAGGCTTCTGTAGAAAAGGGCATCTATCTTGCTATTTCCGAACGGAATGGATAAAAGCTCCTGTTCCATATATTTTGTTTTGTCAGTTGACGTCATGAATCAGCACCCGAAGGTTATTACAGCTTCATTTGCAACCTTATCGAAATCTATGTTAGAAGCCTCGATATTTGTTTCTATTTTTAATTTGTCCGAAATTTTCACAAATTCCCGGAGCGGTTTGAGTATTAACTTGCTGATGTTTTCTATTTCGACCTTCAGTATGTATTTTCCGGCCGGTTCCACAAAGACTTTAACCGGACCCCGGATGTCGGCTGCGGTGAACTCCGCCCAATAAATCGTATTTTTAAAAATACCGGAAGGCGCGGTATAGTGAATATACTTCGGAAACCGGACACGCGTGTGCCTGCCGAACCAGTCGAATATCTCCGGCAGGTCCTTGTCCACCATGAGCCATGTATGCCCCTCTTCAGGGTAATATTTAAATTTCGCGGGGCCCCCGAGCTTTTCGGTCATTTCGTGGAGAACGATTGCATCGTCGACGGGAACGGCTTCGTCATCCCCTCCGTGTGAAATGTACAACGGCAGATTCTCCAGATTCGCTATCATCTTCTCCGGGAAATCGAGACTGTTAATAAAATTCCTTAGCTCCGGAGGGTTCATATCTTTTATTCGCTTCTTATAATACCTAAGCCTGTACGGGCCGAATACAAGTCCCGAGGCCGCAATCAGGTCGGGATAGTACATTGATACGAGCATTGCTTCGAGCCCGCCGTTTGACATGCCGGTCACGTAGATTCTGTCGTCGTCTATTTTGAAACTATTCTTCAGGTAATCGAGAAGTTCGGAAAAGGTATCAACCTTTCCCAGTCTTAAATAATCTCGGCCGAGCTCAGGGGAGGGCATTATGCCGATATATCCGTATTTTTTGCAGTATTCGTGTATCCGCTGAGACTTTATGTAGTTGTTGAGACATATTATGACGGGCAGATTGCTCTTATCCTGGCCCTCGGGAAGAATGTAAAAAAACTCAAAGCTCCTGCTGTATTTCGGCGACTCGAAACGGCCGCGTCGGATATTTCTTCCCTCCGGAGAGAATACATGCCTCCCGGGATCGTCCCCCGCCAGCAGCTCGCCGCTCTTCCCGAGGTAAATCACCGAATTGGCATCTCCTGCGGTGTCGGGGTTAAGGTCGGGATTATTGGGGTCGGTTATCCACTTTCCGTCAACGATGAACTTATAGTCATACCACCGGCCTGACGGAAGCGTCATAATCAGACGCCAGACATCGTCATTACCTTTTATTAAAGGTGTAGCGCCCTGTTTCCATCCGTTGAAATCACCGGAAATATATACTTCCCGTGCGTACGGTGAATAGTAACTGAACAATATTCCCTCTTTGACTTTTTCGGGTTTTGTCGCCCATCTGCCTTCGTATACCTTTACCGCCGATTTCTGATTTATCGTCACTATATCTTCCCTAAGTTCTAATCGGGGTTTAATCCCGGTTCCCGAAGTTTAATTATATGGCAGCCAAAAATAATGTATAGAAATAAATATATATCAAGTTTCGTCTGTGTTCTTCCGTCAAAAGATATGCGATACTTCTTTTGCCGTCATTTTTTACAAACATTGCGAGCGGTCGGGTTTTTTTATACAATTAGAACTAGCAATGAAAGATTATTCTGAAAGCCTACCGGAGCCTGTAAGAAAGTTTGCCGATCCTTCTCGTCCCAAAGAACTACGTTTAATGGCGGCCCGAGGGCTTGTTCCGCTTATCCCCAAAGATATTACGCTTGTTCTTTACCTGCTCATTTCAGATAATGACGGGGAGGTCTCGGAGCATGCCCGTAAGTCTCTCTCGGAGATACCCGCCGATGTGGTTTCGTCCGTCCTTGGCGATCCGGGAACTAATTCCGGGCTTCTGGATTATTTCGCGCGCACGATCAGCGATGAAAAACAGCTACAGAAGATCATATTAAATAACTCCGCGAGAGACGATACCATCGCTTATCTGGCGGGGGCGGTACACGCCCAAAACCTTATAGAGCTGATAGCGAACAACCATGAGAGGATTGTACGTTCCGCGGATATTGTGGAGTCCCTGAGCAAAAATCCCGTGATTACGCGCTCGACGCTGGATGCGGTAATAGATTATTTAAAACTCTACATGGGAAAGAAGTACGATATTCCCGATCTGGTTCATCCGGAAGATGCTCCGGTTTCGCAAAACCCCGAATCGGAAGATGCTCATGAAGGAGAAGCAGACTATGAGGTTCAGGAATCGTTTCTGGATGACGTTGACATTGACGAAGAGCTTGTCGAGGAAAACGATGAAGACGGGGAACCCTCTGAAATAAGACATCAGAATTATCAGATTCAAATAAGCATGTTAAATATCGGTCAGAAAATAAAGCTCGCGATCCTCGGAAACAGGGAAGCAAGGACTGTGCTGATTAAGGACCCGAACAGGATTGTATCGAAAGCCGTTCTCAAGAACCCGAGGCTTACCGACAGTGAAATCGTGTCGATATCTCAATCAAAGATCGTTAGTGAGGACATACTTCGTGAGATTTCGGACGGCCGTAAGTGGATGAGGTTATATCAGGTTAAGCTGGCCCTGGTTAATAACCCCAAAACACCTCCGCATATTTCAGTAAACCTGATAAGGCACTTGAGGGATGTCGATCTGAAAAATCTGAGGTGGAGTAAAAATCTTCCCGGGGTACTCACAACCGCCGTAAGACAGATAATTCAGGATAAAAGGGATAGAAAATAGTATCCCCTCGTCACTTCCCCTTTAGTTGAAAGTAATGATTAACGGGCAAAGGACTGAAAAATTTCGAATCTCACCGGAATTCGCGGACAAGAGAGCCGATATTGTGCTTTCTCATTTTCTCCCGGGGCTGACGCGTTCTCAGATTAAAAAACTGATTGACGAGAAGCACGTGCTGGTCGGGGGAGAGCCAATTAAGCCTTCGAGGAAATTCGACGTCGGTGAAGTTGTGCATGTAACGATACCCGCGCCGGAATCCATAGATGCGGAGCCCGAGGATATTCCGATTGAGGTCATTTTTGAGGATGATTGCATAGCGGTAGTCAACAAGCCTCCCGGCATGACCGTCCATCCCGGAGCGGGTGTAAAAAGAGGGACTCTTGTAAATGCGCTTCTCCACAGGTGTAAGGACCTGTCCGGTATCGGGGGGAAGATAAGGCCGGGTATAGTACACAGGCTGGACAAAAATACGTCGGGGATTATGGTAGTGGCTAAAAACGATTTGTCCCACAACTCGCTCGTCGGACAGTTCAAAGAGAGAACCGTCCGTAAGAAATACATGGCGGTAGTGGAAGGTGTATTGAAAAAGGATTCGGGATCGTTTTCATCCGGAATAGGGAGACATCCCACAAACAGAATCAAAATGTCCTCTAAAACCGCCTCTGGCAGAGAAGCGCTTACATTGTGGAAGGTGGTAAAGAGATATAAAAACGCCACGCTCGTCGAGGCCGAGCCCAAAACAGGCCGTACTCATCAGATAAGGGTTCATTTCTCGGAGAACGGTCACCCGGTTCTGGCTGATGAAGTATACGGCTATAAAAAGCTAAAATCGGGCGCTGTCGCAGCCGCTGCGAAAAAGATAGGGAGGCAGGCGCTGCATGCCTTTAAACTCGGCTTTGCGCATCCCGCCACGAAGGAATATATGGAATTTACCGCTCCTGTGCCGGAAGATATGAAAGAGGCCCTTAACATTCTTGAGGAATCCGGGGAGAATAATTTATAGACAATGAACTGGACTAAATCGAGCATACTATCCACGGTTCCGGGGATTGTGCACGGATTTGCGGACAGAACTGTTAAGGGTGCGGAGTCTGATTTGGCCGTGAGCCTGGGTTTGTCAGGGGGGATAACCCGCCTCAGGCAAATACACAGCAGTGAGGTCAAAGTGATAAATGACAATAGTGTCGCGGAAGCATATATGACCGGGGATGCCCTTGTTACCCGGCTGAGAGGTGTCGGAATAGGCGTCTCTACCGCCGACTGTGTTCCTGTTCTACTTGCTGACGACAGAGGAGAAGTGGCCGCTGCCGTACACGCGGGATGGCGCGGCACTCTCTCGCAAATTGTTGATAAAACACTAGGTGTGATTAAAGACAGTTTCGGTATTACTCCCGAACGGATGATTGCCGTAATCGGCCCTTCCGCGAGGAACTGCTGTTACGAAGTTGGTGAGGACGTTGCCTTTCAGTTTAGAGAAAAGTATCGTGACAACAGTCAATATTTAAGAGAAAAAGCTGATTCCAAATTCATTCTCGATCTGGCTTTAGCCAATGAATCGGCGCTCGAGAGATCCGGCGTTAAAAATATAGAAATTATGGATATTTGCACGATATGTAACGATAATTTTTACTCCTACCGTAGGGAAGGCAAAGGTGTCGGAAGCCAGCTCAGCGTGATCGGTCTCGTTTAGAGTCAGAGTCCGGGAAAAAAGTGTTATATTTTTTAGAGGGTATAATATCCGAACAAATTCATAACGATAAATTAAATTTGATTGGAGGCGATCATGCTTCAGATAATGTGCTGGCTTGATTCGGAGGACTATGGGTATCTGGATTCTATGAATGAAAGCGGACAGTCCGTTGATTATTACGCATATACATTCGAAGTGGAAGGCGGAACAGAAGGCATAGGCGCAAGTACCGTAAGACTTATTATTGTGGAATTCATCAGCGCGAAAATGGCTGTCGGGTTTGTTCTACCTAAAAATTTAAAGCTTGAGGACAGAGATTTAAGGCTTAGGTTCATATCACACGAGAGTGCTTCAAAGGATATACCCGTTGAGTGCAAGCTGTCGGATGAGGTCAAGCGCGCGTCATACATGGGCGATGATCAGGAGAAGATCGAATATATAGGTTTCACTCTTGAAAAATTTTATGAAGGTAATAACGCCAAGTTTTATCTGCATGACTTAAGGCCGCCGAGCGAGCAGCCGGGACAACAGGGGCAGCCGTAAACACACGTTATATTCGCGTTCCGGATTCCCGAGTCTTTAACTATCATATATTCCCAAGTAAATTAAATTCCAAGCGAAATATAATATTACTGTATCCTGCAATCGGGATTTTGAGGGGTAAACGATAATGAGTAAAACAAATAAGATCGTTCTGGCTTACTCAGGCGGGCTTGATACTTCGGTGATTCTCAAGTGGCTCGCCGAGAAATATGAGGCTGAGATAATAGCGTATGTCGCCGACGTCGGACAGGGGGAGGATCTGGAGGAAGTCAGGGAAAAAGCGATAAAAACAGGGGCAAGCAAGGTATATATAGAGGACCTGAAGGAAGAGTTCGTAAATGATTTCGTTTTTACGGCTATAAAGGCAAGCGCGGTGTATGAAGGAACATATTTACTCGGGACCTCGCTCGCCCGTCCGCTCATCGCGAAAAGGCAGATCGAGATCGCGGAGAAGGAAAACGCCTTTGCCGTATCACACGGATCGACCGGGAAGGGCAACGACCAGGTACGCTTCGAGCTTACATATTACGCGCTCGATCCTGAAATCAGGGTTATCGCGCCCTGGAGGGAGTGGGATCTGAATTCCAGAAGCTCCCTGATAGAATATGCCAGGAAAAACGGCATACCCGTTCCTGTTACTTCAGAGAAGCCCTACAGCTGCGACAGGAATCTTCTCCATATCAGTTATGAGGGAGGAATGCTGGAGGACCCCTGGTCAGAGCCCCCTGAGGATATGTTTGAGATGACCGTATCACCGGAGAGAGCACCGGACGAACCTCAATACCTGGATATAGATTTTGAGAAAGGCGTTCCCGTGCGGGTGGATGGAAAGGGGCTCCAACCGGCGGAGCTGCTTGACACGCTCAATAAGACAGGCGGGGCGAACGGGGTGGGCAGGGTCGATCTGGTGGAGAACAGGTTTGTGGGCATGAAATCGAGGGGGGTGTACGAGACCCCGGGTGGCACGATACTCCACGCGGCTCACAGGGCGCTCGAGTCCATAACCATGGACAGGGAGGTGATGCACCTGAGGGATTCTTTCATTCCTAAAATTTCGGAGCTCATTTACTACGGATTCTGGTATTCCCCGGAGATGGAGATGCTCAGGGCGGCCGTGGAGGAATCTCAGAAAAATGTAACCGGGACTGTGCGTTTGAAGATATACAAGGGCAACGTAATACTGGCCGGAAGAAAGTCGCCATATTCGTTATATCAGGAGGATCTTGCGACTTTCGAAGAAGACAGCATCTATGACCAGTCTGACGCGACGGGGTTTATAAAACTAAACGCTCTCAGGCTTTCTGTCGGAAAGCTCCTTGAAAAGAAAGGAAAGTAAACTTCTCATAATGAAAACTTCCGATTTCGATTACCGTCTGCCCGAGGAGATGATCGCGTACCGTCCGGTCGCGGAAAGGCATAACTCCAGGCTTATGGTGCTCGACAGAGAGCATGGGGGGATAAATCACAAAAGGTTCTTTGAGCTTCCCGATTTATTGAACGCAGGCGATCTGCTGGTGCTGAATAATACACGGGTTCTTCCTGCGAGGCTTTTCGGAAACAGGAAATCCGGTAGAGAGATCGAAGTTCTTCTCCTAGAGAAGCAGGACGGGCGGAGATGGACATGTCTTGTCAGAAATCCGAAAGAGAACCTCGAAATTAAGTTCGGAAGCGATGTAAATGCCACGCTTCACAGAAACGGCAGGAGCGAATGGATAATAGAATTTAACGAAAAATCCCCTCTCTTTCTCGATAGAATAGGCAAAATGCCTCTCCCTCCCTATATAAAGCGCGCGCCTGATGAAAGCGACAGAAGTTCCTATCAAACCGTCTTTGCCGAAAAGGAGGGAGCTATTGCGGCTCCCACGGCGGGTCTTCATTTTACGCCTGAACTCCTCGGGCGGCTGAAGAGAAAAGGGGTGGAGATTAGATATGTAACTCTCCATGTGGGTATCGGAACCTTCAAACCCGTACAGGCCGAGAACATCGAAGAGCATGAAATGCACGCGGAACAGAGGGAAATCCCGATTGAAACGGCCGCGGCTGTAAATCGTGCCAGAGCCGATGGAAGAAGGGTGATCGCCGTGGGTACTACGGTCGTAAGGACACTCGAGTCATCAGTCGACGAAGAGGGGTCGGTCGAGCCGCTTAAGGGCCGGACAGACCTCTATATCCGTCCCGGTTTCAAGTTTAAAGCGGTCAACGGATTGATTACCAATTTTCACCTTCCCCGCTCTACACTCCTGATGCTAGTTTCAGCGTTCGCGGGCCGCGAATTTATATTTAAAGCATACGATTCAGCCATGAGCTCGGGGTACAGGTTCCTCAGCTACGGGGACGCCATGTTCATAATATAGCAAGGAGAAAAATATTGCGGGTAGAGATAGAGAGGCTAGCATTCGGCGGGAAGGGAATAGCCAGAGAGGACGGGAAGGTGCTTTTCGTTGAGGGCGGACTCCCCCGTGACATCCTGGATGTGAAAATCATTAAAGATAAGGGGAGCTACGGTGAGGCGGTGATCCATCAAATAATTACACCTTCCCCGGACAGGGTGGAGCCCCCTTGCCCTGTATTCGGCATATGCGGAGGCTGCCAGCTTCAGAATTTATCATACCCCGCCCAGCTCAGGGAGAAGCGGGACATACTCAGGGAGACGATACAAAGAATTGGCGGAATTCAAAACGCTGAAGTCGAGGAGATATTCTCCTCCTCAAAAGAATACGGATACAGAACGAGGGTTCTCTTGTCCGCCTGGTTTTATGCCGGGCAGTGGCATATCGGATATAGTCAGGAGAGAAGCAGCCGGAAGGTCAAAATCGAATCCTGCCCGGTATCAGACGAAATCATTAATGAAGCGATAGCTCGTCTTTCTCAGGTTCTCTCCTCGGTGGGCGATCCCAATTACCCTCTGGATAAAGTGCATATTTCCTCAAACGGCTCGAGCGCTTATATAAGCCTCGTGCCCCGTTACGCGAGAAAGCCGGGCTCCCTCGGAGCACTGGTCAAACACCTTAAGAGATTCCCGGAGACGGAAAATGTTTCCGTTACGGGTAAGGACGAAGCCGGCTTTGAAGCCGGTGTTTCCGGTTTCAGTCTTTTTACTGCCCCGTCGGTTTTTGCACAGTCCAACCCTTCGGTGAACGAAGCGATGATAGAGACCGTTCTAAAGCGGGCGGAGCTATCAGGGGAGGAGGCTGTTCTCGATCTATATTCAGGCACAGGTAATTTCTCCATCCCACTCGCACGGCTTGCGGAAAAGGTGGTTTCAGTCGAGGTAAACAAAAAAGCCGTCGCTTTCGCGAAAAAGAATGCGACGGTTAACGGTATCAGCAATATAGTTTTCGAAAACGCCTCATGCGAGGAGTTTTTACGCGGGCTTGATTCGGAAGGGGGGAATTTTCAACTGGTGGTACTGGACCCTCCCAGGGAGGGCGCAAAGAAAATAATAAGCGCCATAGCCGACCTGTCACCAGAAAAAATCATATATGTATCCTGCGACCCTTCGACTCTGGCCCGTGATTTAAAGAAGTTTGGGGAATCGGGCTTTGAGCCTATAAGTGTAAAGCCCTTCGATATGTTCCCCCAGACATATCATATTGAATCCGTTTCGCTTCTGACAAAGGTAAGAAGATAGTAACGTGCCGAGTACAAGCAGTTGGCGCGCTGAATAGTTCTCCCGCTCGAGTCATGGTACGCCGTCATAGTAAACCTGCCCTGTCTCTTTAAGACCCGTTGATCCGTTAATTATTTCCTCTTATGCGTAATGGTTAATTGTGGACGAAAAGCAATTACGTCACTCATGGGTTTTTCGTGGATTGAATGCGCGCATTTATTTCATGTACGCTGAGTTTATAGAGTTAAATGCAGATGCCGCAAGCTCCTTTCTGGAAGCGCCTGACAGGGGGTCGATGCTTTCGAGCATCGTGAGTTCGACATCCACCGAGCCTACAGATAGAAAGTCGAAGAAATGGTCAAAGAACTTCATATCCCCGTAGTAGTAAACGAGGTCTCTATTGCGGGCGTTAATCTCCTCTCCGTTTATTCTCCGGTACTTTATACAGAGGGGTAGAATGTCCGTTCCCGCTTTTTGAGCGATGCTTATGAGCGGCGTTTTGAAGGGGAGAACCCGCTCCCCGTTGGAGGTCGTACCCTCGGGGAACAGTGCCACATTAATACCCATCTTTAACAACTCGGATATGGATTCGATTTCGGCTCGAAGGCCCGACCGCTTTCTCCTTTCGACGAAGAATCCGCCGCTCAGCTCTGTGACTTTTCCCAGCAGGAAAGTATTCCTTACCTCATCGACGCTGGCTATAAAAGAAGCGGGGAAAAAGGAGGAGATTATGAATATGTCGAGGTAGGAAAGGTGGTTACAGAGGATAAGGTAGTTTTTCTTCTCGTTGGGCGCGCTCCCGCGGTTTGTGAGCCGCACGTTAATGCCCAATGATTTGATCAGAACCCCGTTGAAAAAAGAGGTGATTTTCGTGGATCTGTGAAGCCTCTCCTTCCGGTCTCTTGTAAGTGCGTTAAGGATCGTCGTTACCGCTATAAAAGAAACTACAATGCAAAAAAAAAGATTAGTTTCCAGAATTTCCTAACCATTTGCGACCTTGTATCTTTTTTCGAATGATTTGGAAAGAAGCTCAAGATCGAGGACGGTGAAGAAGTCCGCGCATTTAAATTTTTTGTCGAGCGCCGGCTCCCCGCAAATGACCGATCCCGCTTTCAGGTAGCTCTTTAGCAGCGGAGGTATGAAATTCTCTATAGACTCGGTCTTGATATCGAATTTGTCGAACGCGGGCATATAGGTTTCGAGCTCTTTGATTTTATGCTTCTCGTTGGGAAACACCCTGAAGTTCTCGGGAGACAAATATAACTCTTTTATGTATTTATAAATAAGACTTATTTCGATGATATTGGTAGTACCGATACTCGAGCATCCGAACAGGTATTTCGCTCCGATTTTCCTGTAATACTCCGACAATCCCTTCCACAGAAGCGCAATCCCCGTGCCGTTCCTGTAATTTCTGTGGACGCATGCCCTTCCGAGCTCGAGTTTTATTCCCTTCGCCTCCTTGATCTGATCCATGGAAAATTCGGTTTCAGAATAGAATTTATCCGAAAAGGTGGACGAGATTAATCTATACGTGCCTACTACACAGTTCTGTTTTTTATCCAGAATTAGCAAGTGGTCGCAGAGCAGGTCGAATTTATCCAAGTCGGTCCTTGTGAAATTATCCTTGTTAAGGGTTTCTTTATAAAATACTTCGTATCTGAGGTTTAACGCCTTATCCAGTTCAAATGCGTTTTCGACGGTCTTGATAAGGAACCTGCTGCTTTCGATTAAAATGGGAATTTTTGGTCGAAACTGTCTTAGCTTCCAACGGAAAGCCTTTCTCAGCATATTTGAAGTGGAAACCGTATCTTTAATTGACATTACTTTCTTTGTTATCATGCTTCTCTCCGATTTAGGGCTAAGTGTTTAATACCTCTTGAGTGTTTAATACGTATTAAGCGAATATGAATTTTATGTTTATAAAATGTCTCCATTATATCAAAGAAATGAGCGTGAAGTCCAGGTGTAACGGACAATCCGGGAATATCCTGCTTTTCTGCTTCTGTTAATTCTTCCTTAATATTCCCTTAATACTGAAGAAATACAATAGTCATAATGTATTTCGATGCGCGAAAATTAAAGCTCTGTGGAGAGACAACTTCGTTGAGAAACGGCACGGGCCGTAGCGGCCTGGAACCGAAAGGCTTTACGTCCTATGGCGAGCGCGATTTTGATTTCACGACGGAGGGGACACGGCTGCCCCGGGTTTGCGGTTGCAAACACAGTCGTTTGCCGGTTCCCTGCGAGCTGGCCGAATCGGATGCGGAATGAAACTTAAATAGTTATATATGTATTCTATTCACGGTTAATACGCTATCAAAACAAAATAGATTAGAGTTAAAACGAAACTGCGGCGCTTGTCTTTAAACTGCCCGGCTCTCTTTTTTTGGAATATGGGTCTATGTAATAATATTCGAACTTTAATCTATTTAGCATAATTTTCCATGAGCCATTTCTCCTCAGTAATCAGGACAACACAGAAGATATGGTCAAATTTTTGAAAATATTATGGCGGATAGTCTTTGCAGAAATTATATTTGACCGTCTCCCTCAAGAGAGTTTTTTGGCTTATGGATTTTGAATTACTGGTTTGCGGAGACGCTTTGGTTTATGATTAAGCCAAGGTTGTCAGGCGCATTGTTTGCTGCCCCGCCGGGGAGCTGTTTTGATTGTTAAGCGGAAAGGGGCGGTTATTTTGTTTGCTGGACAGATAGATCTTTCCATACTATATATGATATAAAGGGAAATATCTAAAGAATACAAAATGAAAGTTTTATTCGGGATTCAGGGTACCGGAAACGGGCATATCTCCCGTTCAAGGGAGATCTTGAAGTATCTTTTAAGACACGTCGATGTTGACGTGCTGTTGAGCGGCTACCATCATGAGATAGATATAGGATTTGATACAAAATACAGACTACCCGGGCTGGGTTTTACCTTCGGTAAACGCGGGGGCATAGATTACTGGAATTCACTGAAGAATTTCAGCCCCCGTAAATTGCTGTCGGACATTTACAAAATTCCTGTAGAGAAATACGATCTGGTTTTAAGCGACTTTGAGCCTGTAACAGCCTGGGCTGCCAGGTTCAGGAGGGTGCCGTGCATATCTATTTCGCACCAGGCCTCATTTCTTTCACCCAAGATTCCCAGGCCGCCGGGCAAGAATCTTTTCGCCGAGCTCATTCTCAAATGGTACGCGCCTTCATCTTCCCTCATAGGATTGCATTTTAAGGAGTATGACGATTTCATTTTTACCCCCATAATAAGGGAGGAGATCAGGAATTCCGAACCGGCGAACAACGGGCACTATACAGCGTACTTGCCTTCCTACGACGGCAGGTTTTTATCCGGGATACTAAGGAATGTAGATGTAAGCTGGGAAGTTTTTTCAAAACATCACAAGGGAGAGCCTTTCCGCGAGAAAAATATAACGGTTTTCCCCGTTAATAATGAAGAATTTGTCAGGAGTCTCTCGAGCTGCGAGGGCATTTTGTGCAATGCCGGATTCGAAACCCCGGCGGAAGCGTTATTTTTAGGTAAAAAGCTCATGGTTATCCCGATGAAGAGACAGTACGAACAGCAGTGTAATGCGGAGGCTCTCGAAAGACTGGGAATACCGGTCGTGAGAGATTTGAGAATAGAATCCGAGCGCATACTGTCCGAGTGGATAGATTCGTCTTTTTACTACGATGCGAATTATAAAAACAATCTTCCCGCGATAGTGAGCAGGATTCTTGACAGTATGGAAAGCGCAGACCATGTTAATGAATTTCTTGAGGGAGAAATTTCTTGAAGGGCGGATGTGGTTGAAGTGGAATGTGACTAAAGAGAACCGGGCAAGCTCGGCCGACAGGTTCGGGGATTATGAATGAAGCTTGACTACATCACTCTCCATCCATCCGATCATTGACCATTTTTCATATAACTTGATACGAGTGAAAGGCTGACCAGTTTTTCGGATATATTCTTATACGTTTCCCCGATTTTCAATAATGTGTAAACTTCGTCAATATTGCGCCAATCCTGGATGAGATAGGTAAGCAGCACTCTCTTGTGCTGGTCTTCGAGAGATTCTATAAACAGATAGTCTTCCTCAAGCTTTTTCGTATCGAGTTTATCTATCCAGTTATCGTATTCTGCGAGCGTTTTGATGTGAGGGAGTAGTGTGTCCAGCATCTGGTGGGTATCAAATTCCATACACATCGGTTTTTTTGATTTAAGTTTGTCCATCAAGCTGACCGAATAGGTAAATTTATGGATAATCGAGAGCATCAGCTTGAGTGCCGTGATGTAATTTGCATTATGATTATTTTTATTTTCCATTGCGCTTTCGAGCTTTAGCTTGAGGTGTATCATGTCATTTCTAAGTGAAACCAGCTCACCCTCGTTTCTGGTGTTCATATAGTCCTTGGATTTTGATACGAGCGTCTCGAGTTCGCTCTCTATTGAATTTCTATCAAGTGGTTCCGTACTCATTGGTCACCTCGTATGTTATGGATTCTGAATTCCGGAGGTAATTGTATATGGGTTTTGTTAAGATAGTGTTAAGATAGCGTTAAGATTTTCAAATCGTAAATCATTTCAATTATTACAGCTGATGCTTTTTTCTTTCAATAACACGGCTCATCAGTCAGTTGATTAACGTATCTTGAAGAAAAGTGTAAGAGTCCTGGGGGGTCGGACTCTTACCGGGTTTTCGCAGGCGCCCGGGGATGGGGCGGGCAATCAAATGGCAGATATCCTCAATGTTAAAGAAGGGTTATCGCAATACTTACAAACTATTAATTTCGTTTGTTCAATAATATATTGGAGGTTTTTCACCACAAGAGTCGGAGTTCCGCTTTAACTTTTGCGTCAGTGAGTCGTAGATGAAAATTCATGTTGAATTATTTTCGGTACTCAGGCCAGATGGCTTATGAATTGGTCGGCGATTGAGTTCCAGCTTTTAGACTCCGCATATTGGAGAGCATTTCCGGATAAGGCATCCAGATTACGAAAGGCTTTTTCTAAGTTTTCCTCTAGACTCTCACCGAGATATCCGGTAACGCCGTCCTCTACTATATCGCTCGGACTCGGCACGTCATAAGCCACAACGGGCAGGCCGCATGCCATGGCCTCCAGGATAACGAGTCCGAACGTGTCGAACTTACTCGGAAAGACGAATACATGGGCCCTGTTATAAATGTTTTTAAGTTCATTATGGGGTATGTATCCCGTAAATTGGACGTCGGGATATTTCAATTCAAGTGTGCTCAGATAAGGTCCGTCACCCGCCAGTATTTTTCTATAGCCGGGAATTTTGCAGAAGTCATCCAAATTTTTATCTTTGCTTACTCTCCCTACCGTAATTATTGTTTTCTCTTCCGGTTTTTTTTGTTTTCCGTCCGGACTGAATAGATCGGTATCCACACCCCGGCCCCATACAATGCAGTTATTGAGACCCACTTGTTTCGCTATGCTTTTTGTCGTTACCAGAACCTTTCCGCTGCATTTGTGAAACCATCTCACATACAGCCAGGTGAGAAACGCGGGCACGCCGTAAAGTATCCATCCGTAGTCCGCAAGCCTCGTGTGATAAGAGGTGTTATAATTCATTTTGTTTTTTCTACAGTACTGTCTCATGGCAAGGCCAAGACTTCCCTCGGTGGCTATATGGACTCGGTCAGGCTTAAGCTTGTTGAAATACTTTTCAACTATATACGAAGCATTTTTTAATATCGGGATATTCCCCTGCAGCTTTAGGGGTAAATGCTCGGCGCCCTCGACATACGGATTCAGAATGAATACATCGTGCTCTTTTCTGATTAAATTTGTGATATAGCTCCAGGTGTAGGTGACACCGTTGACCTGAGGATGCCATGCGTCGGTTACGAGCATTATTTTCATCTCTATGCTTTACCCGGAACATATTTAGATTGATTAAGTTGGTCAAATAGCACTGGTTGTGTAAAGAATTACAACTACTGTAACCGCTCCCAGAAAACCGCCTGCCACTGTCTGTGTGAAGGTGTGCCTGCCGAGCCTGATTCTTGACCATGCTGTGAGCGGTATTATTAAAGTCAGTGGTATAAGACTTTCGCCGTAAAGTGCTACCGCCAGAACAGAAAGACTTGCCGCGGCTGTGCAGTGTCCGCTGATTTTCCATCGAAGGGTAATAATAAGGACGAAAATCAATTGTATAAGAGCCGCTGCTGTAGCAATCAGCATCAGCCTGGGAGCGCCCGATACGTACATAGCAAGAGACACAAGAGCCGTATTGGCAAGGATGACCAGTAAAGGGAAAGCCCGCTCCTCCCTGTTATTCAGGTGGAAATCACTGACTATGCCTCTGTGAACGAGCCAAAGAACGTATAGCGTCGGAGGAAGTACAAGCAGCCCGATAAAGATAAATATCCATAAAAGCGCCGAGTTATTTTCAGTCACCTGAGCGGTTATTATTATGCTGGCCAGTGCTATAAGAGGCGGGCTTAGCAGGTGTGAGATTATTCTTGCCGATTTGTCCCGCCTGTCAAGAGGTATTAAAACAGTTTCTGCCGTATGTTGATATAAATTTTTATCAGTTTGCATTTTTCAAGTTCCGGTTCTTCTCCTAATTAGGCTCGATACCCTCACGCTTTCTCATAAGCCTTTCGGCTGATTATGCGCTCCCGCGGGAACTCCAAGCAATTGAATCAGATATTTACCGTACGCAAACCCTTTGTAACAGGTCGTAAAGTGATCGAGCGAGAGCTTCGGTCCGTGAGTCAGGTCGCGGTTTTCGATCTGCAAGCTTTTTGAAATATCCTTCCGAAAACTCAACACCCACATCAGTAAAGAGAGGCCAAGGTGTCGTAGCCGTTTCAACTCCAAGGCTCCGGGCTTCCGTAACCGCCCCCCTGCGTCGTATAACGGTAGTATAATGCGGTCCGGTTGATTTAACAATATCGTGGGTTGAATCCTCGCTCGCCTCTATCAATATGAGTTCTATATTCTCGGGCGGGGATTTAAGAAACCGTGTGGTTTTACGCGATTGATTCCTTGCAGGAAGAATTACCGTTATATCATCAAGTCCTATCGCCATTACGATGGTAATTCTAGTTTCTCATTGTTAAGGGGTGTTGAATTTTCTGTTAACTTACCGTTAATCAAAAATATAAGCTTCGAGTCAGGTCATAAGATTTGTATCCTAATCACAGCGCGACTCACCGCGTTTCTGGAGCAGCCGGTTCAATTATCGCTTTTTGCCTGCCCGGTCCGCGCCGCCCTTCTCAAAACTTACTTTCAGCAGGCCGTTTTCGAGGTTTGCCTTATCAACGTTAAGTTTGGCCAGAAAGTTGGGCAGGAATATGTTTCGTCTCTGGTTCTCGATCTGGATCATGAGTTCTTCCCCAAACTGATGGAGCTTGACTTCTTCCTTGCTTACAAAGGGAAGTTGCATCACAATACTGTAGACACCCCTTTCTTTCACTATCTCGTACGGCTTTCCCTTATAGAGAATATCGACCGGATCTCTTTCGGAAAAGAGCGTGCTCCCGAATTCCGAAAGAGCCTCCATTCCCAGTATTTCCTTGGAAAACAGAGGCGCCTCATACAGGGGGATAGGGCTGAATAATTCCGTTACCTCTTTTCTGTATATTTCCTGGAATTTCTTCCACTCCTTGAAATAAGGATGATCCAGTTTCTCGGGCATAGTTCTGTTTACTATGGCGGAATCTACGTTGTATCCGTAGAGATTAAGGTAGGTATAAGCCCGCTGTGTCTCCTTTATCACCATTTTTTCGAGATTGAGCACAAGTCTGATGGATGTGATTTCGGGATTCGAGAATATTTTGTGGATTGAATTCAGCTTGTCGAACAGGTCCTCTATGGCGACGTATGTATCCTCTTCGGGCAGAGGCATGTCGGATACCACTTTTACGGCCGGTCTTACTACTTTTAAGACCTTTCTCTCTATCGGGAATACCTTGACAATCCACCACCTGGCAACATCGGGCAGGGAAAGAAGCCTGAGCGTCTCACCGGTCGGCGCGCTGTCAACAATAATCACGTCATATTTTTTTTCCTGATAATGGCTGTAGACCCAGAGAAAGCATGACACCTCTTCCATGCCCGGAAATATGCTGAATTCTTCGGCCAGAATCTCATCCACGTTCATCCAGTTGAAAAGGGACTGAATATAGCCCGTGAGCTTGCCCCAGTATTTATCGACTGAATAAAAAACGTCTATTTCCTGGGCGTCGAGATTTTTCATGATTTCCCTGGGCTCGGGCCCTATTTCCTGGTCAAACGCGTCGCGCAGGCTGTGGGCGGGGTCAGTGGAAACGACAAGCGCCCTGTGTCCCCGTTTAGCTGCTTCGAGCGCCGTAGCCGCAGCCGTGGTTGTTTTTCCTACGCCGCCCTTGCCTGTATACAGAATGATTCTGGTCATGTGTTCATCTCTCTACGCAACAGGATATTTTCTTACGATTTATAATATTACCCAACTCTCCCTATTGACATAATTCGCTCTCTGCTTAAGATAATTATCCCAAACTATTTGAGCGAGGAAACTGTCATGGCTGAAAATACCAATCCTGAAAATAACGGGAGCCCGAATTCTTATGAAGGAATATTCGCGGTTCTTGCATTCCTTATTCTCGCCGCGACCGTACTGGTTGCAATAGGCGGTGTTTACTATAACTTCATTAATCCGGCATTTTAATTGCTCCCGGATATTCGGCTGCTTCCTCGAAGCTGAAGGAGCTTGTGTAACTCGCCATTAAAGTCAGATTCCAGAAGATTTCTGATCCGTTCAGCGGTAATTAGGCATAAACCGTAAAAGTCCTCCTATTAGAGGGACTTCGGTCCCTGATATAACTTGTGCTCTTTTGTTCGGGAACGTTTCAAGTGATATAATGGGTAGGGGAGGAATCTAAATGAGTGAACAAAACCCTTTTCAAGCTGGTTCGAGTACGGAGGCTCCCTCCTCCGATAAAAGCTTTGCAAAAAAGATGGGAGTTGCCGAAGCAATACTGATAACCCTTATGGCATTGTCCGCGATAGGTATAGGGGTTACAAATTTTATGCCGGTCAGGAGTTTCTGGTTCTGGGTTGCTATGGCCCCCGTATTCGGGGCGGTCAGCATATATTTGGGCTGGTCGAAGGCGCGGCAGAGGGGGGAGGGTTTCTCGAGGATAATAAGTGTGCAGCTTCTTCATTGGCTGGGTCTTTTTGCCGCCATTGTCCTGATTTATCTATTGTTTGATCCCGCGGGCCGTATCAATAACAATCAGCTCGCCCTTATCTCTCTTATTGCACTGGCGCTCACTACTTTCCTTGCGGGCGTTCATTTCGACTGGCGTTTCATGCTTGTAGGTATAGTGCTCGGTATCGCGGTTGCCGGGGCGGCGTTCGTTGAGGAATTTTTGTGGATGATAGCGATTCCTATTCTGGTAGCGGTCGGGCTGATAATCTTCTGGTGGAAGCGCGCAATATAACAAAGCTCGCCCTATCCTGCCGAGTTTTCTACGGCTCGTAAGCGAGCCTGAACGCCGGGTTCAGCCGGGGTTAGCGGGATGGGAGGCTTCGGGCAAGTCGGAGGCCGCGCCACTTTTCCCCCGCCACAGGGCCCACTTTTTTCTGATATGTATGCCTGCGTCGTCCAGGATCAGAAACAGACACGGAATGAGTATCAATGTTATGAATGTAGCGAAAAGGAGGCCGAATCCGAGCGCTATTGCCATCGGAGCCAAAAACGCCGCTTCGCCTCTGAATTTGATCATCAATGACGCAAGACCCCCGAAGGTGGTAACTGTCGTCAGGATTATAGGTCTGAATCTGTGTTTGGCGGAGAATACCACCGCAAATATCCTGTTCATCTTTTTGAATCTTTTGTTGATAAAGGTCATGAGCACGAGACTGTCATTTATGACTATTCCCAGGAGCGCTACGGTTCCGATCAGCGCCGGAAGCGTCAAAGGCTCGCCTCTTAGCAGCACTCCGACCATAACGCCGATTAGCCCGAAGGGCAGTATTACCATTATGATGAACGGCTGTGTGTATGATTTCAGCATGCTGGCCAGTATAAGGTAGATCAGCAGAATGGCTATGATGGCAGCTCTGAAAATACTGTCCAAGGATTCTCTCGTCTGTTCTTCCTCGCCTCCGAACACAAACGTGTAGCCCGGATAATCCCTTAGCATTCCGTCCAAGAAATCCGATATCCCTGCGTTTACTTCCCGAGCTGTCGTTCCTTGCTCGTCTATCTCCGCGGTCACCCTTACGGACCTCTCCATATCGTATCTTGAGATATTCAGCATACTGGGCTCGGTCGTCATCGTAACGACGCTGTTAAGCGGCACCCACCCTCCTTGTGGTGTCGGAATCTGATAGGATTCCAGCAGCGATAAAAGGTTTCCTGACGGCAGCTCGTATTTGATTATTATGTCCGCTTCCTCGGTTCCAAGACGCGTCTGCGATACCGTGAGTCCATCCGCCGCTGCGCGTATGGCCTTCGCGACCGTTCTGGTGTCGAGGCCGTATATTGCGGCCCTTTGTTCATCGACGATTATCCTTATTTCAGGTTTTCCCCATATCAGATCATCGCTGACCCCGAATACCCCCGGTATCGTTTCCAGCTTCTTTTCAGTTTCACGGGCAATCTCTTTCAGGGTTTCGAAGTTTTTGCCCTGAATACGCAGGTCGACCGGTTTTCCCGTAGGCGGCCCCCCGGTTTCGACAAAATCCACCCTGACCGGTCCGACAATCTCGCTTTCGACCTTTTTCCTTATATCCCTTAAAATCTCTTTACCGTTTTCCTTGCGTTTTTCGAAGTCTTCGTATTCCACTATTATAGTTGCCAGGTGATCACCGAACTCGGGCTCCTGCTTGGACAGATCAATGCCGATCATCGAGACCGTGTCCTTGAGAACATGATCGGGCGCGACCGTATTTATCATGTTTTCGATTTTCGCGACGGATTCTTCGGTGGACTTGATATTTGACCAGGTAGGATTTTCAACCCTGATATTGAATTGGGCGATGTCCCTGGTGTAGAAGAGGACCTGAGGGACATTTGCGAATATAAAAAGGGTTAGAACCAGTATGATGACGAATGTGGCGACTGTGATGTACCGCTTGCGTATCAGAAAGACCAGGGCCAGGAGATATCTGTAACGTATTTTAGAGACCCATTTTCTGACGGGTTTTTTGGGGGGGTGGGGCTTCAGGAAATCGGCGCAGTGCGACGGGAGAATGACAAGGGCTTCGATAAGAGATACGAGCAGTGCATATATGGCTACTTTGGGTATGATGGACATAAATTTGCCTATGAGGCCGGTCGCTATAAGAAGGGGAATAAAAGAGGCTATATTGGTCAAAATTGTGGCTATTACCGGGAGGGCTACTTCCTTGGTTCCTCTTATCGCGGCCTCACGCGGGCTATATCCCGTCTGAAGATAACGCTGTATGTTCTCGGCCACAATGATTGCGTCGTCTACTATTATTCCCAGCACTAAAATCAAGCCGAACATCGACAGGATGTTCAGTGTGACTCCTGAGAACTGCATGAGGATAAATGCCCCGAAAAAGGCTACCGGCAGTCCGATTGCCGCCATAAACGCGGCTCTCAGGTCAAGAAAGAGCGCTAGTATGACAAGCACCACGACGAGTCCTATAAGCCCGCTCGATACCATTGTCTCGAATCTCTGTTGTACCCAGTATGATGAATCGTTCGTTATGAAAATCTTGATATCTTCGGGTACACGCTTTCTGAATCCCTCGACCGTCTTTTCCACTTCTTCGACGGTTGTAATCGAATCGACGTTCTTCTGTTTATTAATCCAGAAATTGATAGCAGGGAGGCCGTTCAAACGCGCGGTGGTCGTTCTTTTTTGCTCGCCCTTTTCAGCGCGGCCGATATCTTTTAAGAGTACGTGCCTTCCCTCGGCGCTTCTCCGCACAGGGAGATTCAGCAGGTCATCCACCTGCTGCACGCGCCCTGTGACCCTTACCAGATATTCGGCGTCACCCTGCTCCACAGCCCCGCCCGGAAGATCCAGGTTTTTTTGATTGATGACGGACTCGATTTGTTCCAGGGAGAGACCGTACTGCCTGAGCTTGTCGGGGTCTATATATATCCAGAATACCGGGTCCCCGAGTCCCGATGTGACAATGCTGTCAACACCCCTTACGAGCTTCAGCTCGTCTTCGAGAAGAAGTCCGTAGCTTCTGAGAGTCTCCCTCGGGACGTCTCCCGCTATGGCTACGCTTATGAGCGGGAAACTGGCGTTGAACTCTTCAATAACAGGATCTTCTGCGTCCTCGGGAAGCTTGTCTTCGATCCTGGCGATCTCCGATCTTATGTCCTGCACCAGTTTGTTGCTGTCTTCTCCCGTTTCTATCTCGGCCACCACGAAGGACCTTCCCTCGGATGACGTCGAGCGTACGACCTTTATGCCGCCAATATCGCTGATCTCGTCCTCGATAGGTATGCTGACGAGCTTTTCCACATCTTCCGCGGAGGCTCCCGGGAAAACAGTGGTCACTGTGACCATTTCCAGCTTTATTGAAGGGAATAACTCGAGCGGCAGAGTCAAAGCGGACAGAATCCCTATGACCAGGATTGCCACCATGAGAAGATTGACCAGTACGGGATTTTTTACGGAAAATTCAGCTATGTGCATGTGAAGAGCGCCGTGGTTACTGCATTAAGCGAACAAGCTGACCGCCGGCTAAACCGACATGACCTTCGACGATTATTTTACTGCCTTCCGGAATCATATCTGAAGGGATGCTGCCCTCGTTTTCATTTACCCATGTAACAGATACGGGAACCTTAAGCGCCTTGCCTTGCTTGTAAACGAAGATAAAGAATTCCCTGTTATCCGAAAGCACCGCTGTTCTGGGGACTAAAATTACATCGGTAAGCAATTCAACCGGTACTTCCATATTTACGATTTCCCCCGGCCACCAGTTGTACTCGTTTTTTATCAGCCGTGCTTCAACTTTGTAAGTCCCGGAAGCGGAATCCATGTCGGGACTTACCCCTATTATTTCCCCTTCGGTTTTTTCCAGTCTGCCGTTTAATGTTGTGCTGAAGTTAACGGTCATCCCCGGCTTAATGACGCGTGCCCAACGGGGCTCCAACCCCGCTACTACACGCTCATTTGATGTGCTTACCATTTTAGCTACCAGCTCGCCTGCTTTTACCTCCTGCCCGACATCGGGGACGGTGTCCACGACTTTGCCTGAGATCGGGGCGCGTATTACAAGATGATCCACGTCCCACTCCATCAGGTTATACGCCGCTTCAAGCGCATCAACATTCGAAGCCTCGGAAGACACCTGGTTTGAAAGCGATTGAAGCGTGTCCCGCGCCACTATTCCCTTTTCAACCAGGGTGAGGGTTTGATCGTATTTTCGTTTCAGCTCGTTTAGATTAGCGCGCGCTGATTTTAATCTGGCGTCGGCTTCTTTGAGTTTTAATACTTTTCTCTCATCACGCAATATCAAAAGGGGCTGGTCTTTTTCAACCGACTCCCCTATAACCGCTTCACGCTCCTGAACCCATCCGCCCGTATTGGCCATTACGTCGATTGACTGTCCGCCTTCAATCCGGGCCAGAAAGCTTGTAGTGCGCCATACCTCCGTGGAGCTGGGCTCCTGCACACGAACCGGTGATAATTTCTTTGAATTCTCGGCTTCGAAAGCGGACGAGCGGACCGAAATCATCCGTATGTATAGGCCGATGAGGAGAATCAGAAAAGCTGCTAAAAATCCGAAGAACCACAGCCACTGTTTTTTATTTCTGGAAGATCGCCGTTCAAATGACATTTGTTATTTCCGTTTTGAGTTGGTCTATAATTTTAACACATTATTTCGTATTAATTATACAGATGCCTCTCTCGTAAGCGAAACAATTTAATGCGCACGGCAGGTTGAATCGCTGTTTTAAAGTAAATTTTATTTTTTTCTCCGAACATATTGATTTTTATAGAACTTTTCAGTAGTATTGACAAAAAACTCGTTAAGAAGGAGAGGAAGATGGCAGATAAAAAACCTATGACAAAATCTCAATTGTCGACCCACATTGCTGAGGCGGCCGGAATTACAAAAAAAACCGCCACCGAAATACTGGATGAGATAGCCGCGGTTGCCTACAAGGAAGCCAAAAAAAACAAACAGTTCACGATTCCGGGCATTGGCAAGCTGGTGCTGGACAGACGTAAAGCCAGGATGGGAAGAAACCCTGCTACCGGAGCTGAAATTAAAATACCGGCCAAAAAAGTCGTCAAGTTCAGGGTTGCCAAAGCGTGTAAAGACGCCGTTTTGGGATAATCTTAGTATTCCCTCAACTTAAAGATTTATTTGTGTTTACAATATAGTCGTCCCTAACTTGCATTGTCTAATGCGGGTAATGATGTCAGTGGATGCTTTTATCTGTTGACGCAGATTTTTTACGTTTTTCAATTCGAGGTTTAAAGAAATCACAAATTGTTTTTTTGAGCTGTATAATTGTCAGGTAGAGAGTAGTTAGCGCTAAATTATTGAAAAATACGGAACTGCTTAATGGCATGTAATTTTATAAAATACAAATTGATATTGAGCAATTTGTGTATCAAAGGAGCCTGGCAATGGCAAAAATACTGTTAATCGAAGATGAAGAATCTTTGAGAACACTCTATTCGCGAATTCTCGCATCCAGAAATTACATTGTCGAAACCGCTGAGAACGGACAGGAAGCGTTGATGAAGCTGAATGAATTTAGGCCCGACCTTATAGTTCTCGATATAGTGATGCCCGGCTATAACGGAATGGAGTTTCTCAAGATTCTGAAAAATAATGAGGAGCTGAAGGTAGTTCCCGTGCTTATGCTTTCGGCTGTTAGTGAAATTACAAAGATAAGAGAATGCCTCGATATGGGTGCTGTTGGTTATATTACCAAAGAAAGTGCCGTTGATGAGATAGTTCAGAAATTAAATCTGGTGCTTGACTCTTTTCGTTTTAATTAAGATTCTTTAACTCTAAAATTTTGTCGAAAATCCTGCGGGCAGTGTCCGACTTTGGCATTGACGGCAGTTCTTCGGTATCGCCTTTGCCGTAAACGAAATGCACCTGATTGGTATCCGATTCAAAACCGGACCCTTCCTTTGATACATCGTTGGCTACTATAAAATCCACATTTTTCTTGATTAATTTATCCCTGGCGTTTGCTATCAGATTATCCGTTTCCGCTGCAAATCCGACTATAAATCTTCCGTTTTTGTTTTCTCCGACCTTTTTGAGAATGTCCTCCGTGCGTTTAAGTTTCAGCACTCTTTCTCCGTCGTCCTTTTTGATTTTTCCGTTAACTTTCCGGGAGGGAGTATAGTCGCCCACGGCCGCGGCCTTTATTACTATTGTTGACCAGTCCAGAAATTTCATTACCGATTCATACATATCACCGGACGTTACCGCTTCTATGAACCTTACACCCGGCGGCGGGATCAGAGAGGTCTTTCCAGAAATAAGAACTACGTCGGCTCCCCGCATACGGGCCTCTCTGGCGAGAGCATAACCCATTTTGCCGCTTGACGGGTTTGAGATGTACCTTACGGAGTCTATATACTCTCTTGTCGCTCCCCCTGTCACCAGCACCCTTTCGTTGCTCAGGTCCTTGGTGGTGAAGGTTCTTTCTATTTCCTCCATTATATCCTTTATTTCGGGAAGCCTTCCCTTCCCCTCCCAGCCGCACGCGAGGTCTCCTTCGGCGGGCTCGACTATTGTGTATCCACGGTTTCCGAGCCTGGTTAGATTTTCCTGAACCGCAGGGTTCTTATACATATTTACATTCATTGCCGGGCACACGATCACGGGTGATAGCGTGGCGAGGATGACTGTCGATAGAAGTGAATCGGCTATACCCGAGGACAGTTTACCTATGAAGCTGGCCGTGGCGGGTGCGACGACAATAAGCTCGGCGCTGTCAGCCAGGCTTATATGACCGATCTCCGATTCCCACGCGAGGTCGAAGGTTTTCGTGGCCACCCTGTTTCCCGATAGCGTTTGAAGCGTAAGCGGGGTTACGAACTCCATCGCATTCTGAGTAAGTATCACCCGCACGGCCGCCCCTTCCCTTACGAGAGCCCTTACAAGCTCGCAGGATTTATAGGCTGCTATTCCGCCTGTGACCCCGATTATTATATTCTTTCCCTTGATTACGGACATTAATCTATTAAATCCTCTCTATGCAATATTATATGTTCTGGCACTGTGATAGCAAACCTTCTGTAAATATATGCGCCAGTAGATTCATGTAAAAATTTTTTAAAAGAGCTTGACAAAATAATAATACGTGTATATACTCCTA
Organism: Deltaproteobacteria bacterium; assembly: GCA_040223695.1. Lineage (NCBI taxonomy): Bacteria > Pseudomonadati > Myxococcota > Myxococcia > Deltaproteobacteria bacterium. Next base: position 168,030 of record JAVKFU010000017.1, on the reverse strand, counting down.
TTTAGAAAATGCAACAATACACAAAAAGGAATATACAAACTATGACAAACAAGCAGCGACATCTAAAACAGGAGAAACGCTCGATTGATTTAAAGAGCTTAGCCGAGTGCGCGGAGTGTACGTGCTTTAATTTACGTAAAGCCGCCAGAGTGGTAACACAGTTGTTCGATGAATCGATGAGGTCAATCGGTTTGAGGGGCACACAGTTCACCTTGCTCGCCCACACTTTAGCTCACGGTCCCATTACGGTATCGAAGCTCGCGGACATCCTGGTCACGGACCGTACCACATTGGCCCGAAATCTGGAGCCGTTGGAGAAAAACGGGTTTATAGAGGTACAGCAGGGAGAGGACCGGAGGACGCGTATGCTGAGCATCACAGATGAGGGCCGAAACAAAGTTGCGGAGGCCTTTCCGTTGTGGAAAAAAACTCAGGATGAAATAAAAGAAATGATAGGAATTGAAAACTGGAAATCCATGATGTCCGATGTATCCGGATTGGTTGAGCAATTACAAGAAACGCAATAGAGTTTTTTTAAAATATTAAGTGTATTTACACATAAAATGGGAGGTTTAATTATGAGTCGTAAAGAAAGATTTAAAGATAAGGTGGTCGTAGTAACGGGGGCTTCAAGCGGAATAGGAAGAGCCACCGCTCTTGAGTTTGCCCGCGAAGGGGCGAAAACGGTTCTCGTTTCACGCTCAGGAGATAAGCTTGAAGAAGTTGCGGATGAGATAAGGTCTATAAATTCCGATGTACTTGTCGTGCCTGCTGATGTCTCAGTCCCGGAAGAGGTTAAAGGGGCGATCAAAAAGGTTCTTTCCACATTCGGGCGGATAGACGTTCTCTTTAATAACGCGGGTAGCTCGTCCGTTGGTGCGGTCGAGGCTGATGACTATATCGAGAAAACGAAACGAATGATCGATGTCGATTATTTCGGCACGGTTTATGTAACAAAAGAAGTGCTGCCGGTAATGAGGCGGCAGCAGTCGGGGCATATTATGAATATGTCGTCGGTTGTGGGAAAAAAGGCGTTTCCCCGCTTCGGGGGGTACTCCTCCGCTATGCATGCTATCACGGCGTTCAGCGATTCTTTGAGGCAGGAACTGCGCGGAAGCGGAATTCATGTCTCCACAATCCATCCCGCGCTAACGCAGACTCCGCTTCTCGGTGAGGTCAGTCAGGAGGATATGCCGCCTCCGTTCAGAAGGTTGACGCCTATAACACCGGAGCGAGTGGCAAAAGCCGTATTGGACGGAATTCATAGTAACCAACAAAGGATAGTAGTCCCGTTTCAGCCTAACATGCTTCTTCTCGCGGACGCATTGTCCCCAAGGCTGGGAGACCTCGTTGTAAGGCTTTTGGAAAACAGGATCTTTGCCACTCTGATCGGCACATACAGGGGTAATGTCTATGAGCATAACTTATAACCACAGCACGGAGTTTCTGAATTATGTGCTTTGACAGATAGTGGGTCTTTATTAGCCTTAGCAATTTAACGCAGAGAATGAATGACGTTTACGGAAGTATTGGAGTCTTCTACCGGGATCGGACAATGTTTCCTATTATAAAAATTAATATGGTCGGTAAAAATACGTTCATACATTTTATGCTGATTATTTTTTGCTCGTTATTTTTATTCCTTCCGGGCTGTAACAAAGAGGCGCACGAGGAGGAACACTCGTCCACCCCACTCAGCCCTTGGCAGTGGATGGGAAGTGTTCGATGACACCCTGGCCGTAAATCAAAAAAAAAGACGACCCGGGTTGATAACTTTATCCCCGGTTCCGGCAACCGGACTTAGATTGCCGAGTATCTAAAACATTCCTCCGATTAGCTAGTATATTACCGACCCGCCGGGCACAAACAGTAAATTCTGCTCAAGCGGGTAATATAAGAGTGATATTTCGGCCAATGTGCTTAACTTTATATCGGGACCTGGTGTTTACAGGATTTAATGATAATGTATGTTTGATTAAATAAAGGATTGTCCTTTGCCTAATCCCAAAAGACCATTCCTGTTGACATTAGAAAAGTGATTAATAAACCTTGTTATCTTCTAAATGAGCGAGATTATCAAAGAAGCGCCTGAAAAATCCGTAATCGATACTGTATCCAATGTTACCTTCCTCAGTAAAAGCGCGGGAAAGTGGGTATTAATAGTCACCATACTGGGGTCGAGTATGGCATTCATCGACAGTACGGCGATGAATGTAGTCTTGCCGGTGCTGCAGCTTGAACTCAACGCGACGATACCTCAGGTCCAATGGATTGTCGAGGCGTACGCCTTATTTCTTTCCTCTCTTATGTTGCTTGGGGGAGCGCTCGGTGACAAGTTCGGCAGGAAGCGCATATTCGCAATAGGAATAATTTTGTTCACAGGGGCTTCGGTTTGGTGCGGCCTTTCCCCTAACACCAGTCAGTTGATCGTGGCAAGAGCATTTCAGGGGGTGGGAGGAGCCCTGCTCGTTCCCGGGAGTCTCGCAATCATAAATATTTCCTTTAGAGAAGAGGACCGTGGAAGAGCAATCGGTACATGGTCGGCATTTACCGCAATTACCACTGCTTTAGGACCTATCCTGGGTGGGTGGCTCGCCGAAAATATTTCCTGGCGACTGGTCTTTTTTATAAACGTTCCCATAGGGCTTGGCGTGTTGAGCGTCCTTTACTGGAAGATCTCCGAAAGCAGGAAGGACAACGGTGAGGGAAAGCTGGACTTGCTCGGATCGTTTTTCGCAACTATCAGTCTGGGCTGTATAGTATATGCCTTGATCGAGTCAGGAAACTCGGGATTCGGTCACCCGAAGGTGATAGTTCCTTTTGTAGCCGGAGGAATTTCTCTGGTCGCATTCATCGTATACGAGGGCTACGCGCCTTCTCCGATGATGCCGCTCAGCCTTTTTAAATCGAGAACATTCAGCGGAGCGAATTTTATTTCCGCTTTATTCTGGGCCGCATGGAGCGGAGCGATATTTTTCATTCCGTTTAACCTCATACAGCTGCAGGGATATTCAGCCGCCGGAGTCGGAGTCGCTTTTTTCCCCCTTGTGCTTGCTCTCTTTCTGTTTTCCAGGTGGGCGGGAGGATTGGTTGTTAATTACGGGGCGAAACTTCCGATCATAGTTGGAATGCTTTTAGCCACGGTGGGGTTCTACCTGTTCACGCTTCCGGGTATCGGTGGCAGTTACTGGACAACATTCTTCCCGGCAATTGCCGTACTTGGCATGGGAATGGCTATAACCATATCCCCGCTCACAATGGCGATCATGACCTCTATCGATCTGGAAAATTCGGGCGTGGCGTCCGGTATTAATAATTCTGTCGGCCGTGTAGCGGGTCTGCTTTCAATAGCCATATTAGGTGTGTTTGCTCTGTCGACTTTTAATAAGAATCTGGACCTGGAACTCGCGTCTCTGGATTTAACGGAGGAAACAGTCGAGATTATCGACTCACAGCGCATCAAGCTCGCGGCGATAGATGTGCCGACTGATCTTGATAAGACGACGAAGCGGGAGGTGCGAGGCGCTATTTCATTATCATTTCTCGGAAGCTTCAGACTGATGATGAAGATTTCGGCCGCGCTCGTATTTATAGGCGCCCTGGTATCGCTTTTCACGATTGAAAGAATGAAACCCGGTTAGAAAAGACTAATAAAATGATAGAATAGCAATTATTCCTTCCCTCTGACTGAATCCGGTTTGTTATGAATTACGTATTATATTTGACAGTATGATAACTTATAGCTCGTGGCTGAGTAATAATTTTTGGCCGCTGACTCGGTTTGAATAGAATAGGTCGTATTGTATTATTAAAAAGGGATTAATTGTATATATTTTTTTGACATTAAAAGGAGATGACAATGTCTGAAAAGGTTAAAAAGACAGATGCGGAGTGGAAGGATCAGCTAACTGAAGAACAGTACTATGTGACCAGGCAAAAGGGCACGGAAAGACCCTTTACTGGGAAGTACCATGATCACAAAGATAAGGGTATGTACAAATGCGTGGGCTGTGGTGAGGAGATTTTCAGCTCCGATACTAAATTTGAGTCAGGCACGGGATGGCCGAGCTTCTGGCAGCCTGCCGCGGATGGAAAGATAGCCGAGGAAGCCGATAACAGTTACGGAATGACGAGGACCGAAGTCGTATGCAGTAACTGCGGGGCTCATCTGGGCCATGTATTCCCTGACGGGCCGAGACCTACCGGGCTTCGTTACTGCATAAATTCCTGCGCGCTGGATTTTGAAAAGGAGGAAGAATAGTTATCACAAGGTGTAAATTTTATAACCTTAAAAGTTGCTAAAGGGTTAAATTAATTAGCTTCTCGTAGCGCTTTATACGGACTCCAATAAATTTTCCACCATTTTCAGGAGCAGGTTTTGTTTAATTGCTATTAATTCACAGTTTTTGAGTAGGCTCTATATCATATAACTTTTTTAAGTTCTTTCCTCGGCTTATATCCAGGTTTACTTTTACGGAGCACGTTAAATTGTAAGAATCTGCGGATTGTTACTTTTAAAACTTAGGAATATATACTTATTTTATTTATAATAAAATAAGATTTTCGTGGCCACTCAGTTGATTTCGGGCATTTGATTAAAAGCAACATAAATTCAGAGTAGAAAATGATTGAAGGTTTAATACAATTGGTAAGAAAACGTGCTCAACGTGAAAGGGTAATTGGAAGAATTTCAAATGAATTTTGGCGCGTCATAGACAATAGACACTATGATATAGTGGTTATAGGGAACCAAAAAGCGGCAAGAAACATAGTCAAATTTGCCGACCCCGAACAGCGAAGAAGAATAAGCACTGTTATAACTCCGAATCAAATAGAAAAGCTTGTGCCGGGGCTTCGGACTAAGCAGAGCGGAAGCAAGCAAGGAATTGATCTAATCTTTATAGCTGAACACCATCAGAAGGATGAAATTTCTATGAGGGTCAGAAGAAATCTTAGTCAGTATATCCCCTTATGTTTGTTGCTTGAGAGTTATCTCATTACATATGGAAGGTTTGAGCAATTAAAAAAAACTGATAAGGAAAAAAAACTACCCGAAAAAACTTACATAGTTGCGTCGTCAAGACGAACCGGAAGCACAATGCTTTGCGAGCTTCTTAAGAAGACGGGAGTATTGGGATATCCGGATGAGTATATCTCGGAGAGACTAAGCGTTTTGACGGAACAAGGTATGATTAATCCCGGTTATGTGCTGGAAGGAGTACTAAAAATTAATCAAACCCCGAATGGTGTTTTCGGGATAAAGGTGCACTGGTCGTCACTTCAAAAATTCAATCAGAAAACATATCCAGAGCTTGACGAAAACCAGCAACAGCTGTTCAAAGATCTCCTGGACAATTCCGCCTATGTTTTTTTATCTCGAAGAAACAAGTTAAGACAGGCCATTTCAGACTGGAGAGCTATAAACACCGGGATTTTTCACATTCGAAGAAACATCAAAAACAGCGTAAAAAAACAGCACAATAAAAAATTACACTATGATTACTCCAGGCTTAAACGACATCTGATTAATTTCGTTAAAAATGATGAAGACTGGAGGAGCTTCTTTAAGAAAAAGAAAATCCAGCCCATAGAAATCATTTATGAGGATATGATAAAGACCCCTGAAGAAGCGGTGAATAGAGTTCTTAATTATTTGTCTGAGAGCCACGCTCATGCGGATTTTACACCGGATACGGAAAAACAGTCGGATGAGTTTACAGAGGAGATATACGAAAAATTTACTAGGGATCTGGAAAAGGAATACGGAAAAGACATGGTAAAGAGGCTTGAATGGGTCGAGCCCGTTAAAGATGTAAGTGTAAAAAAAGGCCGACAAAAAAAACATGTTCTTGTAACACTGGCTACCAGAAACTACATCGACATGGCGAAACAATTGTTTTCAAGCGCGTACTTCAACGGAGGCTGGGACGGGGATTATCTTCTGCTAGCTCACGATATTCCGGAAGAGGATCTGTCGTGGTTCAGGGAGAGGGGCATTATCATCAAACATACCGCGCCTCTCTATGAAGAAGAGCCGGGGGGCATGCACGCCTGTCTCGCCGATAAGTTTCATATGTTTACCCCCTATTTCAAGAAGTGGAGGACTGTTGTTTATTCCGATCTTGACGTGATCGTAAAAGAAACACTGCACGAATTGAAGGAAGTAAAAGGTTTTTGGGCCGTTGAAGACTGGAGCCCGACACTTCTCGATCAGATCGTCAATGACAAGGATATTGAAGAGAGGCACCTGGACAGGAAGGAATGTATGGATTCAATTAAAGGCTTGAATATTCGCTATGACTTATCAACGCAGCCTTTTGGTGCAGGATTCTTTGCATTTTCTACGGATATCATTACCGATGACTTGTTCATGGAACTCAAAAAGACGATGGATAAATACCAAATGATAAGCAAACACGGCGATCAATTATCATTCAATCTTTGCTTTTACCATAGGTGGAGAAAGCTGAATCATACTTTTAATGTCCTTGTCGCTCAGGTAAATCGTGATTCCTATGATGTACCTCCACATACGAGATGGGGTCTTGCGGAAAATTTAAATGCATACGTACTTCATATTTTCAATCCCAAACCCTGGGATGAGAGAAGCGCCTTTTATTGGGAATGGCTCATGAACCTTAAAAGAGCCGATGATATTGGCCGGTGTAAGGTAGATAAAGATTTCGACAGCGGGATTAAAAATATAAAACGAACGGAGAGACGAATACGATTAAGAGAAAAGACGTATCATGTGATAGAACGATATTTACCTTACGAGGGAGCGATTATTACTTTTTTGAATTACATGTATTGGAGTTACATAAGGGTCAGAGGAATTATGTATTTTATCGCTTCAAGCACCGATTCCCGGCTTATAAAAAAGTTATTGAGGAAAACCCCCTAACATGAAATGATAAAACCGGGGGGCAATGCTTTAAATTATTGTAATTATTGTGGCGACGGGTGGAATCGAACCACCGACACAGGCCTTATGAGAGCCCTGCTCTACCTCTGAGCTACGCCGCCGGATTTTTGGATAAAGAGAGGTGCCTCAGATTCTTCGAGTATTAATCCTCTAACGCCCTGTAACTTTTAAAAATAAGAAACCACCACTCCGCTAAAATTCAAGCCTGAAAATATATCACGGGACTTTCAAGTTGCAAGCCTGCGAGGTCGTCCGTTAATTATAGCATCCTGTAATAAGTGCAGAATAGTTAAGAAACACCGTTTTAAACGCGAGGGTATGATATTTAATTGCTGCTCGGAGGTGAAATTATTGCAATAATAAAAGTGAGTTATGACAATTTAAAAAATATTGCAAATTCCCGCTTGACATCTTAAGTAAAATACTTTATTTTTATTACTAATCTTAAACGCAAAACTTAACAATTCATCCTCCATCCTCCTTTAAAAGGGAATGCTCGCGACACGCTCCGGGCATTCCCTTTTGTTGTTTTTAAGGCACGTGAGTTTGGGTGCGTCTCTATATTAAATGGACTTAGTTGTATCTCGTTATAAAATATGCGGGATTTTCTTGATATGGGTGCCGTTTTTGCGGGTATATTATAACGGGCATCCTGAAAAGACGGGTTGACGTTTCACTCAAGGAAAGATGAAAAGAAATAAAATACTCATAATTTCGCTCACGGTGCTGCTGCTAATATTGATAGGCTGGGGAGTCATACTCTACAAGATATATGATATAAAGGGTAAATCGGATTTCTACGGCCATTCTTTTGAACGGGAAGCGCCTGAATTCACGCTTACCGATCAGAACGGCTCGAAAGTAAGCCTCAGTGATTTCAAAGGGAAGCTTGTTTTACTGTTCTTCGGATATACCCACTGCCCGGATATCTGTCCGGTCACCATGTCCACTTTAAACAGCATGGTGGATCAGTTGGGTGAGGATAAGGACGAGGTGCAGGTTCTTTTTATCACCATAGACCCGGAAAGGGATGATCAGGAGGCGCTCAGGAATTATGTTCCCTATTTCAACGAAAGCTTCATCGGGCTTACGGGCACACCCGAGGAAATTGAGCTAGTCGCTAAGTCCTTCGGCGCATTTTATATGAAAGAGGAAAGTGATTCGACTTCGGGGTACCTCATGGGACATACATCATCGATTTATCTGATTGACCCTAACGGAATGATAATATTGAGATACCCTCAGGCCAAGATGGACCCTGAGGAGATAGCGAAGGATGTAAAAAGGATTCTGTAAAGTCGATATAGATTTGCAGAAAGATTACTCAAGGAGACATTTATGGAAAAAGTTCTTATATCGATGATGTTAGTATTCTTGACCGCGGGTTTTTCTCATGCAGAAAACAGGATAGCCATTAAGGATGCGTGGGTGAGGGAAGTTCCCCCCGCGTCAAGCATTACAGCCGTATATTTTACTATCGAAAATCAGGGGAATGAGGATGATAAGCTCGTCGACGTGTCTTCTGAAATATCGGGGAGTGCTGAAATTCATGTTACAACGGTTGACGATAAAAGCGTAGCAAAAATGGAGATGAAGAAGGAAATCGATATCCCCAAAGGTGAGACCATAGAGTTAAAACCCGGGGGCGCTCATATTATGTTGATTGATCTCAAAGAGCCTTTAACGGATAAAAATGAAATTGATCTTGATTTAACTTTTGCGAAAGCGGGTGATGTTGAGATTAAGGCGGTGGTTCTGGGAATTGATGACGATCACGGAAAACACAATCATCACTAATTCGAAGGATACAAGCTGATTTATTTTTGTTTTACTTCCAGGTTTATCGTACCGGCGGGAAATTCTTTTGAGCTATTTACATTAGATTTTGCCATGAGATTATCAATGCTCGCTTCCATGGCGCACCTTCCGTTATAAGTCCCTCCGTCCTCAACTATCAACGTGTTTATGAATATGTCTCCCGTAACTGTGCCCGTACTTTTTATCTCGAGTTTTTCGGATTCTATTATACCCTCTACCTTTCCGAACACTATAGTTGCAAGCGCTTTAATTTCGCCGAGAACATTGCCGCGCTCTCCCACGATAATGCTGTTATCTCCTGATATTTTACCTTTTAAGGTCCCGTCTATTCTGGTTGGTGATGTGGTTAAGATGTTGCCTTCGAATATACACTCCTCACCGATAGACGTCGTGATGGGTTTGACGTCGGATTTTGAGGGCTTTCCGCCCTTTTGCCTTCCGAACATACTCATGATTATTTTAGCGATAGAAAGTTGGTCGGGTTTACTTTCTTCCCGTCTCTGATCACCTCATAGTGCAAATGTGTGCCGCTTGAGCGCCCTGTTGAGCCTGCTTTCCCGATTACCTCTCCGACTTTTATTTGTTGTCCTTCCTCCACGGTGATTTTGGATAAATGTGCGTATATGGTTTCGAAACCGTCTTTATGTCTTATTACTATTGTTTTTCCGTAACTACTCTGCCAGCCGGCCTTTTTTACCGTGCCGTCCGCCGTAGCTACAATCGGGTCGCCAAGGTTCGCGTCTATATCAATTCCTGAATGAAAACCTACCCGTGATTTAAAAGGGTCCTTTCTGTACCCGAAGCCGGAGTTTATTTTCCCCTGTAGCGGGGAGCCCACAGGGAGGGTTTTCATGGTGTTAAATAATTCGTCTATATCCTTTTTCATGTAATCTACATAGGAGACGCTCAATCTATCCACGGGGATAAATTCCCCTCCCACAGCCAATTTTTTCTTAATGCCTTTTTTGTCCAGCATTTCCTGCATTTCGAGCAACTTCGTTTCAATATCCTTCAATCTAACCCTGAGACTGGCTTCGGTTTGCTTGTTTTCACTCAGGTTATGACTCAGCGAGTTAATGGTTTTCGCAAGTTTTTTTACAGATTGAGTCTTGGATTCGGAATCCTTGTAGAACGTATAGGTGGCGATGAAAGAAGATAAGGAAGCTATTGTTAAAATCGTTATTGTAAAAAGGGCTATTTTCAAATGGGATTTTTTAAAGTGAAGTGCTTTGGGACCTTTACTACCGGGGGTAATCAACATTACAGTAAGGTTATGCTTATCCATATTCCTCTCCTTGAAATATTAGGGCGACCAGACTCTATCGGGCAACCAGACACTGAGATTTCTAAGTCATCTCATTGATACAGAAGTGCAATCATACATTTATTCTGAGTTAAATTCAACCCCATAATTGAAGTCCCCGGCAAACTTCTAAAATTCCCTATTTTTACCCGGCAAATATGAACATGTAATTGAGCTGTAACTCCTTTATCGCTTAAATCCCGAATTGTCGTCGGAGTCTTGCGGTGAAAGATTATAATGGATAATATGGTAGTATTTATCTTGTTGCGAGGGGTATTAATTTAGAAATGGCCGGCTTAATATGAGCGTTTAATTTATACAACATTAAAATGAATTTAATTGAGGATTGTATCTCGATATAGTTCGAGCAGTGGGAAATGGGAAAGGTAATCTGTGTCGCAAATCAAAAGGGCGGGGTGGGAAAAACAACAACGGTTATAAATCTTGCCGCTTCTCTTGCAGCAGCGCAAAAACGAACAATGTTCATTGACTTCGACCCCCAGGCTAACGCAACAAGCGGGGTGGGCATTGATAAAGAGGAAGTCGGGCAAAGTATTTACGATGCGATTATCGGGGATACGAATATAAAGGATATAGCGCTTGAGGTAGAACCCGAATCCTTGAAAGGTTATCTTACGGTTGTACCCGCTAATCCGGACCTGACCGGGGCCGAGGTCGAGCTGATACATCTTGAGAACAGAGAATGGAGACTCAAGCAGGCGATCAATAACGTGGTACATGAATATGATTATATATTTATAGATTGCCCTCCTTCGCTGAGCCTGTTGACCGTGAATGCGCTCACTGCCGCCGATTCGGTTCTGATTCCGGTCCAGTGCGAGTATTTTGCCCTTGAAGGTCTGGGCCAGCTGAAAAGAACGATCTCTCTGATCAGGCAAAGGTTAAATCCCGAGCTCGGTGTTGAGGGTTATTTGCTGACCATGTTCGATTCAAGAAACAAAATCTGCCATATGGTAGCTAATGAGTTAAGGACCTACTTTAACGAGGAAGTGTTTGAGACGGTAATCTTCAGAAATGTAAAACTTGCCGAATCACCGAGCTTCGGGAAACCGATATTGCTTTACGATATAAAATCTACCGGGGCGGAAGGCTATATTTCACTCGCGCATGAGTTAGTTGTGAAAAACGGAGGGGAGAGAATTGAAAAAAGCTACTTTGGGTAGAGGGCTGGACGCTCTGATACCGAAAGAGAACAAGCAGCAGGGCTTGACCCTTGTCGGCATAAACGAAATCAAACCTAACTTTCTCCAGCCCAGAAAAGAATTCGACGATGAATCTATCGCCGAGTTATCGGCTTCTATAAAGGAAAAGGGGATTCTTCAGCCTCTCGTTGTGAGACAGACTGTCAACGGCTATGAGATTATAGCGGGAGAGAGGAGGTGGAGAGCCGCACAGAGGGCGGGTATGGCAAGAGTGCCTGTCATTATTAAAGATGTATCCGACAGGGAGGCGCTCGAGCTTGCCCTGATAGAGAACCTGCAGCGTGAAGATTTGAATCCTATAGAAGAAGCCAATGCTTATCAACATCTTATAGAGGAGTTTGGATTGACTCACGAAGAGGTCTCCTCACAGATCGGAAAAGACAGGTCGACTATTACAAATCAACTCAGGCTTTTAAAACTTCCGGAGGACGCGAAGAGCGCTCTTATAAACGGAGAGATTACCGCCGGACACGCGCGCGCCATACTGAGTGTGGAATCATCTTCCGACGCGAGCTTCGTGCTTGCCGCAATACGAGAGCGGCAGCTTTCTGTAAGAAACACTGAAAGCCTGATTCAGAAAATGTCCGGAAAGAAAACGGCGGAAGCCGTATCCGGGATAGAAAACCCTTACGTAAAGCAATTAAGCGATGATATAAAAAAGGCCCTCAGCACTCAGGTCCGAATTATATATAAAAACGGCAAGGGGAAGATTGAAATAGAGTATTACTCTGAGGATGAGCTTGAGAGAATCGCGGGGTATTTGCTCGGAAATAAATAATAGCGCAGAATTGAAAAAATCTATGAAAGAATACAAAGTAAAAGTGGAAGTAAAATTAAAACCTGTCGTACTTGATCCGCAGGGAAAATCCGTACTTATGGCTTTAAACAATCTCGGTTACGGCGAAGTCGAGGACGCGAGGATAGGAAAGCTCATTGAGCTAAGAGTAAAAGACACAAGCGCCGAGGGCGCAAGAGAGCGGGTCAACGATATGTGCGTGAAGCTCCTTTCAAATCCTGTGATCGAGGAATTTGACATAGAGGTTGAGGAGTAAAATGTTTAACTTCGGAGTCGTGGTATTCCCCGGGTCCAACTGTGATCACGACTGCTATCATGTTTTGAAGCATGTTCTACGCCAGGGCTGTGAATTCGTCTGGCACGAGAATATCGATCTTGGCAGGTTCGACTGCATCGTGCTGCCGGGCGGTTTTTCCTACGGCGATTATCTGAGGACGGGCTCGATAGCAAGCCTGTCCCCGATTATGGAATCCGTTAAAAATTACGCTTCACGCGGAGGTCCCGTGATAGGTATATGTAACGGTTTCCAGGTCCTTGTTGAAGCGGGTCTTCTCCCGGGGGCTTTTATGAGAAACTCTTCGCTCAAGTTCGTATGCAGATGGGTTAATATCAGAGTCGAGAATAATGACACTGTGTTTACGGGTAATCTGAAGATTGGAGACGTTCTCAGAGTTCCGGTCGCTCACGGGGAAGGAAATTACTTCTGCACTGAGGACGACCTGCTTACGGAAAATACGCAAATCGTGTTCAAATACTGCGACGCAGAAGGCGGAACGACACCTGAGTCCAATCCTAACGGTTCCGTCCAAAATATTGCGGGAATCTGCAACAAAGCGGGCAATGTGCTGGGTATGATGCCTCATCCCGAGAGGTGCGCTGAAGAGCTGCTTTCGGGTACGGACGGAAGACTGATATTCGAATCCGTTATATCCTGGCTCGCGCAAAACGAGAAAGCACAGAGCCAGGCATAGGTAGTAAGGAGTTGGAATAGGAAAACAGTAATGACAAAGTTATTGTTACTTATGTTGATAATCATCATAGCCTTCTGGCTCTGTAAAATGTCGGCGGGTGGAAAAAATAAGCAAATCCGGAAGAGGAATTTAGAGCGCGATAATTCCGTAATTGATATTAAGCCGGAGGATAAATGATCTCTTCTTCCTGATAATAAAAATTCGCTCACCGGCACGCAATACCGGCATTTTCCATCCTCATTACGCACCCCGCGTGGTTGTGGATATTTCACCCGTATGGTACTCTTAAAATCGAAAAATTTTCAATATTGAGGGGAGATAGTAGGGGGTAAAACATATATGGAAACACAGAAAATCGATAATCAGATAGACATCACTCAAGAGATTTGTCCCATGACGTTCGTAAAAACCAAGCTCAAGCTTGAAACCATGTCTTCGGGTCAGGTACTTGAAGTGACTCTGAGAGAAGGAGAGCCTCTTACGAATGTCCCCAAGAGCGTAATTGCCGAGGGGCATAAGATACTCGATATCCGCCAGGAAGGGGACTTTTACAAACTTTTTATTGAGCGCCGCTGATGAATTTATCCCTGGCAAGAAAAAATACCCTGGATAGCAGGCTAAAAACGGCGGGCTCGGTAACCGAGCTCGTCGGTGGTACTCCGCTCATCAAATTAGCCCATATCACCGAAGGCCTGAGTCCTGATGTCGGGGTTTACGCCAAAGCCGAGTGGTTTAATCCTGGGGGGTCGGTCAAGGACAGGCCTGCTCTGTGGATGATAATGGACGGCATTCGCTCGGGGGAGCTTACCCGCGATAAAATACTGATGGATTCTTCCTCCGGAAACACAGCGATTGCCTACGCAATGATAGGAGCCGCTCTCGGTTACGAGGTCGAGCTCGTTACGCCGCTTAATATCAACATCGAAAGAAAAAAGACTCTTCAGGCATTCGGGGCGAAAATAATTTATTCAGACCCTCTGGAGGGCTCGGACGGCGCTATTCGCCTCGCCAGAAAGCTTAAGAAGGAAAATCCCGAAAAATACTTTATGCCGGATCAGTATAACAATCCTGAGAACCCTAGAGCTCACTATGAAACGACCGCCGTGGAAATCTGGGAGCAGACGCAGGGCCGGGTGACGCATTTCATTGCGGGGCTCGGAACAAGCGGAACATTCATGGGGACTTCGAGAAGGCTTAAAGAGCTTAACCCCGATGTAAGGGCCATAGCTGTCGAGCCTGCTGAGGCGCTTCACGGGCTTGAGGGGATGAAACATATGCCGACCTCGATCGTGCCGGGAATTTACGATTCGGGATATCCCGATGAATTGGTCAGGGTTACAACGGAAGATGCCTATCATATGATGAAGGGACTTCTCAAGAAGGAAGGGATTTTCATAGGGCACTCGGGGGGGGCGGTAGCCTATGCGACTCTGGAATATGCGAAAAAGCTCAAGGAAGGGGTACTTGTAACCGTTTTCCCCGACGGCGGTTACAGGTACTTAAGCGGGGGCATATGGTGGTAAAAATGGCCCGGTCAGCGCACAGCGGAATAATTAAACACGCCGAATCGGGGTTCCCTCACGAGGTTTGCGGGGTTCTTATCGGCGCCGACGGGAAAATTACCGACTATAGGGAGTGCAAAAATCTGAATACCCAAAGGGCGCACGATAGATATGACCTTGACCCCGAATCTTTCAAGGAAGCGGACGAGTGGGCCAGAGCCAACGGTATGGAAATTCTGGGGATATACCATTCTCACCCGGATCACCCTTCGCTGCCCTCTGAAACGGACCGTCAAAGGGCATGGCCCGAGTGGGTGTATATGATTTTTTCGATAAACGGCGGAAAGTATAACGACGCGAGGGCCTGGGTGCTCGAGGATTTCGATTCGCATTTTAACGAAGCGGCGGTAGAATTAATAGAGGATTAAAAACAACAGAAGTGGAATTAAAAGAAGATCAGATATACAGATACAGCAGGCATATTCTTCTCCCTGAGATCGGAGGCGAGGGGCAGGCGCGTCTTCTGAGAGCGAGGGTTTTCTGTCTGGGGGTGGGCGGTCTGGGTTCTCCTATAGCCCTGTATCTGGCAGCTGCCGGTGTCGGTAAAATCGGAATAGCCGACTCCGACAGAGTCGATATTTCAAACCTCCACAGGCAGGTTCTCCATTATACGGAGGATATAGGCAAGCCCAAGACGGATTCGGCAAGGGAAAAACTCGAAAAATTAAACCCGGACGTTGACATCGTTGTTTACAACGACCCGATTTCAAAGAACAACATCAGGAACATAATCAGGGACTATGATATTATCATAGACGGATCGGATAATTTCCCGACGCGCTATCTCTTAAACGATGTATGTTACTTCGAGAGAAAGACACTTGTTTCAGGCGCTATTTTTCAGTTCGAGGGGCAGGTGTCAGTTTTCAAGCCCTATGCCGGGGGAGCGTGTTACAGGTGCCTTTATCCGGAGATACCGCCCGAGGGAATGATGCCGAGCTGTCAGGAAGCGGGCATTCTCGGCGCGGTCGCGGGGACTATAGGGACGCTTCAGGCAGTGGAAGCCTTAAAACAGATACTCAGGATTGGAGAGCCGCTCGTTGACCGCCTGCTCATATTCAATGCTCTTGATATGTCCTTTAACACGGTAAATGTAAAGAGGGACCCCGGGTGCCGTCTATGCGGTGAGAACCCCTCAATTAATGAAGTAGAGGAATACACACAGTACGACTGTGAATTGTGAAAACCTCCTCCATTCTTAACCGCTTTTAAACTTGACAACCCCCTTGAGCACACTCATACTAACTCGTCAAAGTCGCCGTCTGGTAATTTTTATACACACTAAATTTCGGAGAATCCCTTAATGGATTTAAGCGAGGTTTTTAAGAGCACTCTTCTGATAGGACCGGAAATTTCACTCGTTATAGCGGGATTAATATTAATCGTTCTCGACCCCGTTACAAAGGGATCTCCAAAAAGAAACCTCTTCTTGATTGCGCTCGCCGGGCTCGGGGTCGCATTCGTACTTAACCTGAAGAGGTTCGGAGCGGACGAATCCGCGTTTATGGGCGCTCTGGCGCTCGATCAGTTCGCCGCCTACTTCAACGTTATCTTTCTCCTGGGCGCATTCCTCGCTGTATTGCTGTCGAAAGACTACCTTTCGGGATTTATACATTATTCAAACGAGTTTTACGCGCTTATACTGTTTTCCACTTCAGGGATGATGATCCTCGCTTCCGCTCAGGAATTCATGTCCCTTTTCCTCGGTTTTGAAATCATGTCCATATCGGTTTATGTACTCTCGGCCTTCAACCGGAGATCGGCGCGCTCGACCGAGGCGGGAATCAAATATCTTATTCTGGGAGGATTTTCATCCGCCATATTGCTTTACGGTATTGCGCTTCTTTACGGGGCTTCGGGCTCTGTATACCTCACTCAGATCTTAAAAAGCTTCGATCCGTCGAGCCCCCTTTTCATTGCCGGGGGCGCGCTTGTGCTCGTAGGGTTTATTTTCAAAATAGGGGCGTTTCCCCTTCATCAATGGGTGCCTGACGTATATGAAGGAGCGCCGATGACGGCGACGGCCTTTATGTCGGTGGGGGTCAAGGCGGCGGCGTTCGCAATACTTCTGAGGGTGATTTTCGAGGGGTTTTATCAGATGCAGGCAAGCATAATGCCAGTTCTCTGGGTCGTGGCTGTTTTTACAATGATTATCGGAAACGTAGCCGCCATAGCGCAAAAAAGCATCAAGCGTATGCTCGCGTACTCGAGCATAGCTCACGCCGGATACGCACTCGTAGGCGTGGTGGCCGCATACGGCGGAGAGGAGCTCGGCGCAGGAAGCGTGATTTACTACCTTTTCGCCTATACGTTTATGAACCTCGGGGCTTTCGGGGTGCTGGCCTATCTTTCGAGGGAAGGCAGGGAATGCGAGACTTTCGAGGATATAGCCGGTCTCTGGGGAAGAAGGCCGTATGTCGCCCTGGCTCTTGGAATATTTATGTTCTCCCTTGCCGGCATTCCTCCGACTATAGGGTTTTTCGCCAAGTACAGGGTCTTTCTTTCCGCTGTGCATGCCGGTTTTTACTGGCTCGCCGTAATCGGTATACTGAGCAGCGTTATCTCCGCATATTACTATCTCAGGGTTCTCGTCTACGCCTACATGAAGGAGGAGACAAGGACGTTCCCTTCTTTCAAGATAGCGTCCTCATTTGCGTTAATCGTTTTATCTGTTGGAACGCTGGTGCTGGGAGTATTTCCCTTCGACTCCTGGGACCTGGCAATAGAGGCGGCAAGCTCCGTGCTTCTCGCCTTCCACGGCGGGTGATTTCTCACAAGCCTTTACTAATAGTGAACTATATTTTTATCCACGAAATGTATAATTTCGAAAGCAATGACTGTGTTTGTGAATGATTGGACGAGGGTGAATTGGAATGTTACCATCCTTAAATACTTTTCAACAAATTGATTAGAAAAATTCAGGAGGTTAAATATGGCTACAGTGACCGAAATTGCCCCGGATGTGTATCGCATATCCATATATGTTAGGGACTTTGACTTGCAATTTAACCATTTTGTTGTCAGAGATGAGGAACCGCTGATTTATCACACCGGTATGCGAAAGATGTTCCCCGAACTGTACGAGGCTGTATCGAAACTGCTTGATCCAAAAACTATACGCTATATAAGCTGGAGTCATTTTGAGGTTGACGAGTGCGGCGCCCTTAATGAATGGCTGGAGGCAGCACCTTTGGCAGAACCGGTCTGCAGTGTGGTTGGGGCTCTTGTCAACATTAGCGATTTTGCAAATCGGCCGCCGCGGGGCCTCCAGAAAGAAGATGTGCTCACCACCGGGAAATATCGCTTCCGATTTATTTCAACCCCTCACTTGCCACATGGGTGGGACGCAGGATCGCTGTTTGAAGAAACAAACGCCACTTTGTTCTGCTCCGACCTTTTTCATCAAACTGGCAAAGTGGAGCCTGTCACGGAGTCCGATGAAATCCTTGAGCGGACGCGGAAGGCTATAACTGACTATCAGACGGGACCGCTGATGGACTATCTGCCTTACACTGCAAACACAAAACGACTATTGCACGAGCTTGCCGGTCTTAAACCCAAAACGCTTGCAATTATGCATGGGTCCAGCTTTAATGGCAATTGTGAACGTTTGCTACATGGGCTGGACCCGGTGCTCAAAGAGGCGTTCGGCAACTAAAAGTCTTCATATTTAGTTTTAAGTCGTATCGCGAAAGGTCCAATTCTGATGCGGACTCCTTTTATGAGCCGAAGTCTGGCAAAGATGAGTCCGAAATGGACGACCATGTAATAATTTCAGTTTTATAACGCAGCTTTCTTTTATCACGCGCCAGCGGGTATCCGATTAAACACCATAATGATATTTCGCCATTGATCGGTAGGCCGCGTTTGAAACTCAACAATTTTGAATAGTTATCCTGTGTATTGTATAATTAGCTTTAACAATCTATGGCCAGAAGAAAAAACGCTACCAGACAGGAACCATCCGACTCTATTGTAAGGGAGATAATAGCCGCATTTTTATTCACGGTGGGGCTTTTTTCGGCCCTTAGCCTCATTTTTTACAGCTCCGAATCAGGCCCGGACGTTAAAGGGGCCATGGGAGCTATAGGCGTCTATGTATCAGGAATCCTGGGGAAGACATTCGGGGTATTCGCTTTTGTTGTGCCGATAGTTATGTTT
The DNA here is from genome assembly GCA_040223695.1 of Deltaproteobacteria bacterium. Taxonomy (NCBI): domain Bacteria; kingdom Pseudomonadati; phylum Myxococcota; class Myxococcia; species Deltaproteobacteria bacterium. Next base: position 149,271 of record JAVKFU010000017.1, on the reverse strand, counting down.
TACACATCCGTCGTAGTTTTCCTTAATAAAGCGGGTGGGAATCTCTACAGGAAGACCGCGTCGGCTTTTCTATTTTTCGTGTCCGGGATGGTATTTCTGGGACTTCTCTACACAAACAGGGAACTGCTCGGATTTAGCCCCGCCGGGGGACTGGTGGGGAACTCGCTCGCCTCCGTGATGAGAGACAGCGTCGCGGGGAACATCGGTTCATATTTGATTGTAACAATATTGCTGCTGGTGAGTTTAATAATTATATCGAGTGTCACAATTTCCGATTTACTGGGAGCGCTCGGAAGGGTCACGGTATTCACTGCCGAAAATATATATAACGGGTCAAAGTATACAGTCTTGAAAATTGGTGAATCATTAATGTTACTGAAAGAATCCCTGTTTAAACCGAAAGAACGCATCGTTTCAGGATCCACACACAGTTCGGGCAACGGCTCCATATCCTTTTACGGTAAGCCGGAACGGGATGACGAATTTATTATTTCCGCAGACGATTTTCAGGCGGAAGACTTTGATTCCGGGGAATCTTTGGAAGAACAAATGCCGGCAATAGTGCTGGAGCAGCCCAAACTCGAGGGGCTCGAAGACTTCTCCCCCAAACTGGAAGTGTCTCACAAGGATTATAATATCCCTCCGTGCGATCTGCTCGATCCCAAGGTGGAGACAAATATAGAGATAGACAGGGAAGCGGTCTATGAAAAAGCGAGACTGATTGAAGAGAAGCTGAGGGATTTTGGAGTATCCGGCAAGGTTACCGAGATAAGGCCGGGTCCAGTAATCACTATGTTCGAGTATAAGCCTGCGCCCGGTATCAAGATTAACAAAATAGCTTCTCTCGAGAACGATCTCGCTATGGGCCTGAGCGCGCTCAGCATCAGGATCATTGCCCCGATACCGGGGAAGGACGTAATCGGTATCGAGGTTCCGAACCCTAAGAGAGAGATTGTAGTTCTGAGGGAGCTCCTTGAGGATCCGGAGTTCTCAAAAAGGAAATCCATGCTTACACTGGCGCTCGGCAAGGACATTTCGGGCCTTCCTTTTTATATGGACCTGAGAAAGGCGCCTCACCTTATGATTGCGGGGACGACGGGCTCGGGTAAGAGCGTGCTATTAAACGCGGTAATTACAAGCATGCTCTATAAGGCGAGTCCCTACGAGCTGAAATTCATAATGATAGACCCCAAGATGCTGGAGCTGTCTGTATATGAGGACATACCTCATTTACTTCACCCCGTAGTAACGGAACCGAAGAAAGCAGCGGCCGCGCTTAGATGGGCTGTAGAGGAGATGGACAAGAGATACAGGATACTCTCCGAAGAGGGAGTGAGGGACATTGAGACTCACAACAAACACGTCGAGCGGCTACAGACCGAGGACAAGTGGGACAAGCTCCTGCCCTACATCGTTATTGTGCTGGATGAGCTTGCCGACTTGATGATGATTGCGCCGAGCGAAATAAAGGAGTCGATAACCAGGCTTTCCCAGAAAGCGCGCGCCGCGGGAATACATCTGATAGTGGCAACGCAGCGTCCTTCGGCAGACATTGTAGCCGGGCTGATAAAGGCCAACTTCCCGGCTAGAATTTCATTCCTCGTGTCCTCTAAAATCGACTCGCGTATTATCCTGGACACGGGAGGAGCTGAAAGACTGCTCGGCAAAGGGGATATGCTGTTTTTGGAGCCGGGCACATCCAAGCTTCTGAGAGTGCAGGGCGCTCTGATTTCGGATGAGGAAAGGGAAGGCATAACCGAGTACGTAAAATCTCAGGGACAGCCCGTATACAATGAAGAGATTACATTCATCGACGAAAAAGAGGGGTCGGCAGAGCTTGACGATGAAAAGGACGAGCTATATCAGGAAGCTTTGAGGACTATAGCGGAAACGGGGCAGGCGTCTATTTCGATGCTGCAGAGGAAACTGAAAATAGGTTATAACAGGGCGGCCCGCATTGTGGAGATTATGGAGAAAGAAGGCGTTGTAGGGCCGCAGGAAGTTGCGGGTAAGCCCAGAGAAGTGTTTATAGATTTAAACCAAATTAGCGAGAGGCAAACAAATTGAAAAAAGTAATTATCGCAGTTCTCGGGATGTTTTTGTTCACGACCGCGGCATTTTCACAGCAAAATGATGACCTGGACGCGGTTCTCGATAAGATTCAGAATAAATATGAAAAGATAAAGGACTTCCATGCGGATTTTACGCAGGAAGCGAATGTAAAGGCGTTAAACAAGGTTCAGAAGGCGGAGGGTGAGGTCTGGTTCAAAAAGCCCGGGATGATGAGATGGAATTACTACCAACCGGCGAAAGACGAAATAGTATCGGACGGAAAGACCCTATGGTACTACAATGAGGAAGAAAAACAGGTGGTGCAGTCTCCTCTCAATCAGGTATCCGAAACCGGGACTACGACGACTCTGCTTTCCGGACTCGGTAAGATAAAGGAGCTTTTCAAGGCGAGTTTTTCGGAATCGAGGGAATTTGAGACGAACGGTAACTACCTCATCGATCTTTGGCCTAAAGAGGGTGAGGAGGATTACAATAAAGTTACGGTCTCTGTAGATAAAAACAGCATGATCGTGAACATCATCTATCTATACGATCCCTTCGGTAATTTGACAAAAGTCATTCTTGAAGATATTGAATTAGACGGGGGGGTGTCGGATTCTTTATTTAGTTTTAAGGCGCCCGAGGGCGTTGAGGTTATAAAACCCCCGACATCCGCCCTGACAGAGTGAGATTAACCTGCGAGAGGAGGCTTCTATGAATAAATCGCTACTTACTACAGGATTAATTTTATCATTGATTCTTACGGCGTTTATTCATTCGAGCCCGGCTCAGGACAGCGGGTTCAGTGCTTCTCAGGTCCAGCGGAACTTCACGGAGTCCGTCAAATCCCTTCCGAACGTGATACAGGCCTCCTGGCAGTCACCTGTTGACTTCTGGGTGTACGCTGACGGCGTGAGCAAGGAAAACGCCGAAGCCGTAGCCGATAAAGTTATACTGCTCGCGCAAACCGAGCTTGGCCAGAGCCTTTGCGTCCACATTCATAACGGCGACTATAACCCGCTGGCCACTAAATGCTGGTCGTCGCTTTAAAATCCTGCCCGTGGCCGGTCAGATCATATAATTCTGCATCTGGTTGGAGATATGAAGAGGGTTGCTCTTGTTCCTTTTACGACGGGTTTTATCGGGTCCGGCGTCGCCGGATGCTATTTCGGATTATCTGTCTATTTCGCCGAGAACAATATCAAGGCTGCCGATAGCGGCTATAACATCCGCCACGAGGCTGCCTTTGACCATTTGAGGAAGGGCCTGCATATTGACGAATGACGGTCCCCTCACCCTCATTCTGTAAGGTTTTCCGGAGCCGTCGCTTACAAGATAGTAGGAGAGTTCGCCCTTCGGGTTTTCAACAGCGTGCTGTACTTCGCCGGCAGGCGGCTTGAACCCTTCGTAAACAAGTACGAAGTGTCTGATAAGAGACTCCATTTTCGTATAGGTAAGCTCCTTCTTTGGCAGTACCACATCAGGAAGGTCCGCGGCATAAGGGCCGTCAGGCAGGTTGTCCAGAGCCTGCTCTATAATTTTGAGGCTCTGATTCATCTCTTCGAGTCTGCATAGAAACCGGGAATAGGCGTCTCCGTCCGTTGCGACCGGGACCTCGAAGTCGTAATTTTCATAACCGAGATAAGGCATAGCTTTTCTGACATCGTAAGGAACTCCGCTCCCCCTGAGCGCGGGACCGGTGAGTCCGAGATCTATCGCGTCCTCGGCGCTTATGAACGCTATTCCTTTTGTTCTCTCGATCCAGATGCGGTTTCTCGTGAGGAGCTTGTCCACTTCCGTCAGGGTCTTGGGGAAAATCCTGAGAAAATTTCTGACCTTCTCCTCAAAATCATCCGGGAGGTCGAGCGGCAGCCCCCCGACCCTCGGGTAGGAGGTTGTGAGCCTCGCGCCGCATACTGTCTCCAGGATGTCGTATATCCTCTCCCTTTCTTTAAAGCAGTAGAGGAACGCACTCATCGCGCCCAGGTCGAGCGCGTTCGTGCCTATGCCGACGAGATGTGATTCAATGCGCCCTAACTCGAATAGTATTACTTCGGCTGTCTTCGCCCTTTCGGGAATCTCGTCCTCTATTCCCAGAAGCTTTTCGACGCTCAGTATAAAGCCTATGTTGTTGCAAATCGAGGCCAGATAATCCATGCGGTCGGTGTAAGGGAGGCACATCTGATATGTTATGTGCTCGCATAATTTTTCTATTCCGCGGTGAAGGTAGCCGATATGGGGAATTGCCTTTACGACGACTTCTCCGTCGAGATGCAGTACCACGCGAAGCACTCCGTGAGTCGCCGGGTGCTGCGGGCCCATGTTGAGCATCATTGTTTCGGTTCGGGCGCCGGTCTCCGTATCCAGCACCGATTCTTCGCTTATGAACTCGACTCGTTCCATTATTCCGTCCCCCTCTCGAGCTCTTTCTCGAATGATCTTTTTGAGGCCTCGCGGTTCCTGACGTCAAAGTCCTTTCTGAGCGGAAAGGGCTCGTAGTCATCCGGCATGAGTATTCTTCTCAGATCGGGGTGCCCGGTGAACTCTATACCGAACATATCGTACACCTCCCTCTCAAGCCAGTCCGCTCCGCTCCATACAGGGGTTACAGAATCAATTGTGGGTTCTTTTCCCTCGACCTCGGCTTTTAACCTGATCCTTATATTTTCGTCAAATTCCGGGCCGAATCTGTGCACGTGGTATACGACTTCGTAGCGGGGTGTCTTAACCTCAAGGTAGTCGACGGCGGTAAGATCGGCGAGAAAAGTAAAGCCGAAATCGTCTTTAAGGCTGCGGCATATCTCTGATACTTTCTCCTTTAATACAACGAGAGTTGTTTCCCCTCTGTATTCGATTATGGTCTTCACTGCGCCGGGAAATTCGGTATTTAGGGAATCCGTAAGTGAGGAAAGATCAAAACTCATACAACAGGGGCCCCTTGCAACTCGATCTTCTTCTGTATTTTCATCACAGCGTCGATGACGGCTTCGGGTCTGGGGGGACAGCCGCCCACATATACATCTACGGGCAAAAACTCGTCGATCCCCTGTACTACTGCATAGCTGTCGAAGGGCCCTCCGCCGCAGGTGCACGAGCCCATAGCTATTACCCACTTGGGCTCCGGCATCTGGTCGTATATTCTCCTGCACACGGAAGCCATTTTGTAGGTGATTGTTCCGGATACGATCATGAGGTCGGCCTGCCTCGGCGAGAATCTCGCGACCTCGGCGCCGAACCTCGACAGATCGAACCTGGAAGCGAACACGCCCATCATTTCAATGGCGCAGCACGCGGTGCCGAACGGCATCGGCCAGAGGCTGTTCTTTCTCCCCCAGTTTGCGAAAGACTCGATAGTAGTCGTTATAAAACCGTCGCCGCCCAGAAGCGGTGTCGAATTTACTCCCATTCAAGAGCTCCCTTTTTAACTATATAAAAGTAACCGCCTATTATAACTACAAAAAACACCATTATTTCAATAAATGCCAGAAGCCCGAGTTCCTTGAATACCACAGCCCATGCGAAGAGAAATACCGCCTCAACATCAAACAGTATGAATAATGCGCCGATGAGGTAATATTTAATGGAAAATTTGCCTCTTGTATCCCCTGTAGGCGGTATCCCGGACTCGTACGGAGCAAGCTTCCTCCTTGAATCCCGTCTCGGTCCCAGAACGGAGGAAAGCCCCAGCATAGCTGCCGCAAGACCGATAGCGAGTATGAATATTATAAGTATGGGAATGTACTGATTAATCACAGCATTAGGTTAAGTGTAATGGGGGAATTGTCAAGAATCCGGGGTGTGTCCGGGGCTGAATTATTTCGGGTTGATTTTTGGGTGAATAAGGCGCTTAATATGTTAAAATTAGTGTCAAAAAAATGGAGGACAGCGATGTTGAAAATATTGGCGTCAGTACTGGTCACAATCTTTATCACTCTGAATTCCTATGCGGACGTGCTTTTTGAATTGGAGCAGAAAGAGATAAACCCGGAATCGCTCGATCGGATTAAGGGCAAGGTCAAGGATAACAGTCTGAGGATGGATTTCTATGAAAACCGTGAGAAGCTCGAAGGGTCGATGATATTCATAGGGGATAAGAAAGAAATAATGATAATAAACCATGAAGATAAGACATATATGATTATGGACGAGGCGATGATGGATACCCTTGCGCAAAAAATGAATGAGGCAATGAGTCAGATGGAGGCGGCCATGAAGGATATGCCGCCTGAGCAGAGGGAGCAAATAAAGGAAATGATGAAGAGGAAAATGCCGGGCATGGCAGGGCAGAATTACGTGGAGCCCGTACTTAAGAAAACGGGGTCGGGTAAGGTAAACGGTATTTCATGCGTTAAATACGATGTATATAAAGGGGATGAGAAAATAAGAGAGCACTGTGTGGCTAACTGGAACGGTATAGAGGGCGGTGAGGAAATGATGTCGGTTATGCTCCAGATGGCGGACTTTATGGATCAGATGACAAAATCCTTCTCAAAAAGCGGAAGTATGGTCGGCTCACAGGTGCAGTTTGAGAGAAGCGTTTTCGATCAATTGCGGAAGTTAAACGGCTTCCCGATAGAAACAATAGAGTATGAAGGGGGAAGCGTAGAGGCCGAATCAACTTTTAAATCCTCGAAAAAGGGAAACATTAACGCTGCGGATATGGCTCCGCCCGCGGGTTATACTCTGCAAAGTATTGATATGGGCATGAATTAACCTCACGAGAGCTTCGTGAAGAGGATGAGACTAAGAGAACAATTTTCATGAAAATCTATATAACCGGTAATTTTGCCCGGAGAGCGTTCGGGTCTTTCTTGACTGTGGCTGTCCTGCTCATTCTGACGGTGCTGCCAATCGATTTCGCCCGCGCAGTAAAATCAACCTGTGATTTTCAGCATAGGGAATGCTTTACCGAGGCTGGTTACCCGGCGTGCTACAGCAGAATTGATATTCAGAAATACTACGAATTTACGGATAGAGACGAGATTGAGCTTGCCGAGCATCTTCTTTCCGACGGCAAACGCTGCGTTAAGTTCAGGGGAAACGAAAAGGCCTTTATGACGGATAAGGGCTCGGGCTTCGTAAAATTCCGCATAAGGGGAAAAGATGTGACGTACTGGGCCAAGAGGGAAGCGCTTTTTGCGAGATAACAAAGCCCGGATGAAGGGCGCGAAACTTTGATACTCAGATTAAATAAATATCTTTCCATGTGCGGTGTATCGTCCAGGAGGAAAGCGGACGAGCTTATTAAGAGCGGCCATGTAAAGATTAACGGCAGGGTAGAGGCTGAGCTCGGCAGGACCGTCGATACGGACAGGGACATGATAGAAGTTCAGGGGCGCGTCATAGAGCCTGAAGTTAAGAGGTACTTGATACTGAATAAACCCAAGCTCTATCTGACCGCGCTCGGGGAGGGGCAGGACGAGAAAAGGACGATAGAGGAATTGATAAGAGATATACCTCAAAGGGTCTATCCTGTCGGAAGGCTCGATTACGATGTTGAAGGGTTGATTATACTCACGAATGACGGGGAGCTTGCGAACAGGGTTCTTCATCCCAGGTACGAAATCAAAAAGGTTTACAGGGCTATTGTGAAAAAACCTATAGATGACAGTACGCTTGAGATGATGAAGAAAGGCGCTCTGCTCGAAGACGGCCCCGCAAAGCCGGATTCCATTAAAGTAATAAAAAGAGGCAAGGATTCTACGACTGTAGAAATATGTTTTCATGAAGGCAGAAACCATCTGGTCAAAAGGTTTTTTTACAGCTTCGATAATCCCGTAAGACAGTTAAAAAGAATTTCCATAGGGCCCGTGAGCCTGGGAGGCCTGCCCAGAGGGAAGTGGAGGAGTCTCGCGGAGTCCGAAATCAAAAATCTCTACGAGGCGACAGGGGCTTGAAACGCGCCCCGATCTTGTATCGATTGAGGATATTATGGTAGGATTCTCCGGTATATCCATATCATCCGGTCCAAAACCGGTTGTATGATATTCTGAATTCTCTAATCCGCGGGGAAATTTCCAATTATGTTCATAACATTCGAAGGCATAGAAGGCAGCGGAAAAAGCACCCAGGCAAAACTGCTTGAAGAGTTTCTTTCAGGAAGGGGCTATAAGGCCACTCTGACACGGGAGCCCGGCTGGGGGCGGCTCGGGAATCTTATCAGAACTGTAATACTTGAGGAAAGAGAGCTTGAGCTTGACCCGCTCGCCGAGCTTTTTCTTTTTTGCGCCGACAGGGCGCAGCACGTGAAGGATTTTATAGCCCCGAGACTCAGGAGCGGAGAGGTGGTGATTTGCGACAGGTTCTACGACTCGACGATTGTTTATCAGGGGTACGGAAGAAAACTCGATATGAGGTTCGTAAGCAAGGCCGCCAAATCGTCCGCACTGGATACGGCTCCGGATATTACATTTCTGCTCAACCTTCCCGTCAGAGAGGGTCTGTCAAGGCTGAAAGACAGGGGCGCAATAACAAAGATGGACGAGGAGCCGCTTGAGTTTCATGAAATGATAAGGCAGGGATATATGCTGATTGCCCGGAAGGACCCCGCTAGAATCAAAAAGATAAACGCCGAAAGGGACCCTCTGGAAATACATGAGGAGATTAGAAAACTGGTCCTTGAAGGGCTGACATCTTGAGTGGATAATTCTCATAATTTATCTGGCTTAGGCCATTGGTCACCCGAGTCGATGTTTGAAAATATAATTGGTCACGAATTTCAGAAAAATATACTGCTCCGCGCAGCTCGTGATGGCGTAGTTTCTCACGCGTATTTATTTTCAGGCCCCGGCGGCGTTGGTAAAAGGCTTCTGGCAATCGAATTCGCCAAGCTGTTAAACTGCGTCGGAGCCGGAGCGGAAAAGGGCGGGTTGTGCGAGTGCGGCGCCTGCCGCAAGATAAATAAGGGAATCCATCCGGACGTAATAACGGTGCAGTTCGCTGGAGCCAAGAATATAAAGGTGGATCAGATCCGTGAGGAGGTCGAGGAAAAACTGTTTCTTAAGCCTTTTGAGGGCACGTTCAAGGTAGTTATTGTCGATGATTCGGAAAGGATGAACAACAGCGCGCAGAACGCTTTTCTGAAAACACTCGAAGAACCTCCTTCCGAATCCGTTATCATTCTTGTCACCTCGCATCCGAATTCCCTGCTTCCGACAATAAGGTCCAGGTGTCAAAGCCTCGGGTTTAACCCGCTCGGTGAAAAACTTATAGTTGACGTGCTCGAAAAGAGGGGTGAACTATCTTCTGAGGAGGCGCTTTTGTGCTCGAAGCTCTCGGGCGGAAGCCTGGGGAGGGCGCTCAGTCTGGATAAAGAGATAATTGAATGGAGAAAAGAACTGATAGTGAGGCTGAGCGCTCTGAACAAATATTCGGCTTCTGATGTAGCGGATCTGACCGATACCGTGTCGGACGGCGCTTCCTCCGATGATACCGGCCGCCTGGAGATGGCCTTTCAGTTTATATACCTCTGGCTCCGTGACCTTGTTATACTGAAAACCGGCTCCGGCGAGATAACCAATACGGATTTAAGCGGGATTATCGCCGGGACGGCGGGGAAATGGAGACTGGATGATTTATTGGACAGGCAAAGACAACTCGAGAAAACTTGGTATGATATATTTCGTACAAACGCGAACTTGAAACTCGCTCTGGAAAACCTGTTCATAAAATTAGCCCTTTCACCGAGTGCGTTATGATTTCAATAATGTTTTGAAATCGGAGGCTGAATTGCTGCAATCGGGCTTACAGGGGCTTTTAATTGCGGAGATAAAATCGAATGCCGAAATCGTTTTATGTTACGACGCCGATTTACTATGTAAACGACGTACCTCATATAGGCCACGCCTACACCACAATTGCCGCAGATGCCGTAGCCAGGTTCAGGAGGCTCAAGGGGGAGCGCGTTTTTTTTCTGACGGGAACGGATGAACACGGGCAGAAAATAGAGAGGACCGCGGAGGCGCGGGGAGAGAAGCCGATAGAGCTTGCCGACCGCGTGGTTACGAGGTTCGAGGATCTTTCGGACGCGCTCAATATTACAAACGATGACTTCATAAGAACGACCGAAGAACGGCATGAAAAAGCCGTGGTGGAAATTTTTAAGAGGATTGAAGAGTCAGGCGATATTTATCTGAGCGAGTATGAAGGATGGTACGATGTAAGGAACGAGGCGTTTATTACGGAAACGCAGTACGAGGAAATAATGAGTCTTCCCGAAGACAGGCGCCCCGCTGTAGAGAAGGTAAAGGAGGAAAGCTATTTTTTCAGACTTTCAAAATACCAGGAACCCCTTCTCGAGTACTATAAAAACTTTCCCGACTTCGTTAAGCCCGTTTACAGGATGAACGAGGTCGTACGCTTTGTAGAGGGGGGGCTCAAAGACCTTAGCGTCAGCCGCACGACTTTCAGCTGGGGTATCCCGGTGCCGGGCGACCCGAAGCACGTCATTTATGTCTGGTTCGATGCGCTTACGAACTATCTGACCGCGGCCGGTTTTCCGGATAATCAGGAGAGATTCAACAGCATCTGGCCTGCTGATTTACACCTTGTGGGAAAGGATATACTCAGGTTTCACGCGGTCTACTGGCCGGCGTTCCTCATGTCTGCAAAACTTCCTCTGCCGCGGACTGTTTTCGCCCACGGCTGGTGGACCGTGGAAGGTGAGAAAATGTCAAAATCCGTAGGGAACGTCATAGACCCCTATCAGGTTGTGGATGAATTCGGAGCCGATGTGTTCAGGTACTTTCTTTTGAGGGAAATACCGTTCGGGCAGGACGGGGATTTCTCGAAAGGAGCGATTATTTCGAGAGTGAACGGGGATCTGGCCAACGGGCTGGGAAATCTCGTGAGCCGAACCCTGGGCATGATCGGGAGATACCGGGAGGGCAGAATTCCCGAGCCGGGTCAATTGACCGGCGCTGATGAACTTATTAAAGACAATGCGTTATCTGCGGTAGAACATGTTGAAAGCGCCATGGGTGACGTGGCTTTTCACAAGGCGCTAACCTCTATATGGGACTTTATTGCCCTCGTGAACAAATATGTCGACGATGAGGCCCCGTGGGTGCTTGCGAAGGAGAAGGAGGACGAGAGACTCAACTCTGTATTGTGGACCGTCGCTCAGGCAATCGGTGTGATTTCACTCCTGATTTATCCTTTCATGCCTAAATCGGCGGGCGAGATATGGAGGAGGCTCGGTTTTAAGGACCCCGTGGAGTCAAACCTGCTCGACAGGGCGAAAGACTGGGCGATTACAGCCCCAGGATCGGTGGTCGAGAAGGGGAGCAGTCTGTTTCCGCGATACGAGGGAAGTCAGTGATTTTTGCCGCTTGATGCCCGCTGTCTTTGCTCAATCTCCACAATTCACTAATACGATAATTTCCCCAATATATGCAGAATTTTGCGCATGGAGGGCAATTTTTGCGTATTTATACTGATTTGCTTCCATCTACAGCTTAATTTATCTCTTTAATTTCAGCATCTTATGCAAATTGTGGTCTCTGGCATATTTATTGCACATATCATTGTTCGTCAAGCGATTCGGGTCATAATATGTCGATATTAAATAGCCAAAAGGGATTTACTTTTACCGAGATAATGATTGCGCTTTCTATCATGGCGCTCGGGTTTCTGGCGATGGCGCAGATGCAGTATTTATCTCTGAAACAGAAGAGTCAGGCGGAATCCGGGACCGTCGCTACTAACGTGATCCAGTTCATAGCGGACCGTGATATGGAAGAGCTCAAACGAACGCATCTGCTTAATTCAATTGCTTTCATAGAGGCACAGGCCGGGAGATTGAGTCCCGGGAGTGCAGCGGAGCCGCATTTGCAGCATTGCACATCGGGAAGCTCAACAAGGCTGTGCGATGCGTGCCCGTGCGACCCGTTAACAGCTGTTACCTCGGATCTCACGGATGATGGGGAGAACTGTAGTAATCCTGAGACGGCATGTGCTGTAATAAATATTCACAATTTCGATCCCGAAGATGTGGATTTCAGCACAAATGAAGCGGACTGCAACAATCCTCCGGGTGATTCTTTGATTATTGTAAAGCAGGTGTGTGTTCAAATCATTAACGATCCCAATAGTTCAACTGTAACAACTCTCAATGTTACTTACGGCGTAAAATCAAAAAACCAGTTTCTGGAAACGAATTTTGACAGTTTGAGTACGAAAGATACGCTCGCGACACAGAATATGGTATTCAGCGCTCATCAAGAGGACTGGAGCCAGTTTATTCCGGGGTGGACTTCTGTAAAGGTTCCCCATATACCATAAATTAAAAATCGGGCCGGCAGAATGGAGACTATTAAAAATAATAAGGGTTTTACGATGATCGAGCTGATGATTGCCGTTTCGATTCTGGCGTTTATCATCGCGGGAATGACAATAGCTCTTCAGCAGCAGCAGAGGCAGTTCGGACTGACCAAAGAGGCTGTTGAGGTGGATCAGACGGGGAGATCGACGCTGGATTTTCTCGCGACCGAAATCAGAAACGCAGGCTCAAGGCAGGGAAAAACCTTTGCGGTGCAGTTTTTTAACGGCGGCAGCGAAGGCAATAACCCCTGCACTGCCGATACGGCCAACGACGGCTCGGTTAATTCCCCTCCTGACTGCGTAACCATATATACATGGGATATAACTCGCGGGCAAAACGGGGCGAACTTACCCTCTGTACCGGCGGTGATCGAGGTTCTGACAAGTAGCCCGCTTAAACTCCTGCTTCCCCCGCAGTGGTTCGAGGGAGGTGTGCTCATAGGTGAAACGCAGGCTGACGTGGATATTTTTCTGGGTGTAAGGTCCAGGACGGCGCTTTGCAACCCTGATAGCACCATAAACTGCAATGTCGAACCGGAAAAATGCACGGAATGCTCAGTGATTCTGAAGGCGAGCGTACTGGGAGCCGAGAAATCGGCGGTTATCGATTCGCTCGATGATATAAAAGCGAACAACTTCCCGGTTTCTTCTTTCGCCGGGATATCCGATTTCGTAAACGGAGTGTTGGTAAACGGCGTGAGTTACGGCTTTTTCCCGACATTCGCCTCTCAAACCTCTGAGATAACCATAGTTGACGCCAAGACATTGCGGGTTGATCTTGCGACCGATGAACTGCTTCTGGAACAAAACGGCGGTCAGCCTCAGCCGATTGCCGGAGGTCCGAATGCGCCCGGGATAGTGGATATTCAACTGGTGTTCAATCTTCAAGATCCTGACGGTGGAATAACTAAAGTAGGAGTGCCGCTCGCAGCTGCAAGTAACATGTATCCAGACTTTTCCAATGCCGCGCTGAACGGCCGTGAGCAGGACCTAAGATCTGTAGAGATATACCTTGTTGTCAAATCAAAGATGAAGCCGAAAAAGCTTCAAGGCGGGGAACATGTCCAAACATTACCCGCTATAGGGGATGTACTGGAGAGAACCGTTACTTCGCCTTCGTCCACTACCAATGAGCCCGAGGAAGGCTACACGTACAGGGTCTTGTCGACCACAGTGTATATGAGGAATCATTCAAGGGAGGAGTTCGGTTAAATAAAGGCTTGTTAAAGGGTATAAGGGAATGAGAAACGGGAAAAAACAGCATTTGAAAAAGCTGGGTGTTCGCACTGACGAGAGCGGCGTTGCATTGATACTGGCGCTCATAATGCTTCTCGTTATGTCGGTTCTGGCGACCACAGTCGCATTTAATTCTAATAACGATTTTAAGGCTATGTCTAATTTCAAGCGGGGCCAGGAGGCGTTTCTGGCGGCCGAGAGGTGCATACAGGAGGGCCGAAACAGGTTTGAGAGAGTGGGTATAGAGGTTCTTTTCTTCCTGCTCCAGAATAAGGATACTGTGAGCCTTGCCCAGGGTGGCGCGAACGATCTGCTTGTTTTAGATGAAGACCTCGACAGCGGGGCGAGATGCAGGTCGGGCCCGCGTGTAATAAACAGCGCCGACGGGCCGGGCGAATTGATTGAGATTCCCCCTATAACCAAGACGATTCAGAGGCCCCTGAAAAATACCAGCATGTCCACAAGCGCCTCGGGCGGCGCGGGGCTTGTCCCGGTGACGTTCGTGGTTACGGGCAAGGATGACAGGGACGAAGATAAGGACGACACGAATTTACAGGTAAATACCGGTACGGAAATATCGGTAGGGTTCGAGACATTTATACCGGGAAACGCGAATCAGATGTATTCGCAATGATAGCCTTGCCGGGCAGCTCATGAGCGTTTTCGAGGGAGATATTAGAAAAACATGTTTATTTTCAGCACTAATTTGAAGGCAAAAATTTTAATACCGAGAATAAAAATATTCTGCCTCTTGCTTCTTTTACTCTTTGTAACGGGAGCAAAGGGAGAACCTATAAAGAAAAATGAGGTCGAGGACCTGAACGTCATAATTTCCCAGATAGTGGGCGGACAGCCGAACGTGCTCTTCATAACGGATCTGTCGGGATCGATGATAAGAAGTTTCGGGAATTCGCAGCTTGGTAACTGGGACGGTAGTAACGATAACGGTACGCTGGATGTATGTGAGGCGCTTCATTGCGGTAGTAGCTGCGGAAGCTTTGTCGAGAGGGCGGTTGCTGCTCACTGCGCGGAGAATATCGCAAACGTCTCGGTATGCGGGGCCAAGAACTGCATAGGAGGTTTCGGATCCTGCGACACCCAAGAGCAATTCGATAATTTTATGACCTGTATCAACGGTTCGGGGGCGTTAACGCAAGCTCAAATCGATGACGTTCTGGATCTGTGGTGCGGGGACAATGACGGTTTCTATGAGCCCTCCGGGGATGACATATGCGGTGTGAATGACGGTACCGCTCCTGACGGAATATTTGAATTCGAAGGGGCGGCGGCGGCTCTGGACGCGAGGGCGAATCTCACGGAGTGCTCCGCCTCGTCATGTACCGCCGACGATGACACAGACCCCTTTGACGATTATGCCTGCGATCTTTCCGGCGAGTATTCAACTTTCAGAACCTGCATGTTCAATCTTCAGGCGATTGATATAAACAAGAATGCAAATTGCACGGGCGGCACCGCTAACCCCCCTTACTGCAGGGGTCAGCCCGCTTACGGCTCAAGCCGTCTCGATTCTCTCCTGAGCGTTATTTTTGACTTTCTGGACGCGGATGATTCGCTTGCGGGCCTGATGTGTGATGATACCGGCAACCTGTTTGACGGCACCAGCAGCTCTATAAGCTGCCAGGACTACATGACCACGCCGTTCAGAAACGTAAGGCAGATTGTGAGGCAGGACGGACAGCCAGCTTCCAATAGAAAGCTTCCGATTACCGGGGCTAGCGATACTTTCCTGGTAAATGAATTAAATAGTGCTGACGGGGACGAATTGGGCGTCAGGCTGCGGCCGCTGACCTATTCGGGGGAAGGGAACTGGGCCGGCTGCACCAATCAGGGTACTTTCAGACTTGCTCAGGGCGGATTCGCGGGAGCGAGCGAAGCAAATCTCAGAAACGTCTGGAGCTTTTTCCGGAGGCAGGAGGGATCAGGCGGGACTCCGCTCGCGTGGGTGCTTGGGCTAGACGACAGCAACGAAAACGGTACTCAGGGCGGTAATGTTATTAATGATGACACTCTGGGCGCGTTCCGGGTAGAGCTCCAGTCTGACCCGTCCATAGAGTGCCGTCCCGAATTCGTGATTATCCTTACGGACGGGGAGGATACCTGTGCAGGGCAACCGAGCGGTCCTTCGGGCAGCGGCCAGACTACCGGTAGTATTACGACAAACGCGAACAGGAGAAGCTCGATCCAGGCGGTAAGCAATCTTAGAACCTATTATGCGAGAAACCCCGTGCAGAACAGGGGACAGACTTTTAAGAAGGAAGTGCTCACATTTGTAATAGGACTCGGTATTCAGGACCCGGTGGCAAGAAGAACTCTGAACGCAATGGCGCTTGCCGGAGGGACGCATACACAGGGAATAATACAGCATGTAGGACCCGACGGACAGAATGTGATCGGTGCTGTGAGCATGAATGACGGGGCGATATTCCCGCAGGGAACTCCATTTGATGTTTTCATAGACCTGGCCGAAGCGAAGGGTATCGACACAAGCCCCTCGGCGGCTCAGCTGCAGGGCTGCAAGTCTGCGGACAGGAGTGAGTCCGGGGTTTGCGCTTTTCAGGGAACGAATATTTTCGACAACATCTTTTTTGATACCGGAACGCCTTTTAACGGAACCGACAAGAAACTGCAAAAATTCGCTTTTTTTGTAAACAGCGCCGAAGAGCTGACGCAGGCATTGACAGATATCACAAACTTCGTGAAGGTCTTCAGTACTTCGGGTGTGTCGCCCACGGCTCCTCAGTCATCGACTGCCGTCGCGCTCAGAGACAGAATATTCCTCTCCATACTTACCCCAATAACAACGGACAGGCTTTGGCAGGGAAGGGTGGCGCTTTTCGGATTCGTCGATGTGCCCGCAAGTGAAGGGAATAAAGAAGTAATACGAAGACCGCCTCCGGGGTCTGACCTTACATCCCCGACTGTCGTGGAGAGCCTGGCCATTTTCAGTAACACCGGTACGCTCAATGACAATGCCAAGCAATTTTTCTGGGAAGCGGGGAAAGAGCTGGCTGAAAGGGATATAGTATCTTCAGCCCGTAATCTTTTTACCGTTAAAGCGCCGGATTTGATAGACGGGGACAGTGTCGAAGACCCTCCGTTTAGCGGGAATGATTTCGATACTTCGGGCAACGCGATCAGGTATACGGGCCCTCTGGTAGCCCTTGATGATGACGCTAATCCGCTCAATCCAGGACAGTTCGGCATAAGTAACGACGACGTTACCGATCCCATTCCCGAGTTTTGTAATCCACCCGGAGGACCTACAACCCAGTGTGAAGGAGCCACGGCAATAGTTGATTGCACCACAGTAACGGATTCAGCGTGCGTTACCTGTGTGAAGGAGTGCATCAGGGACGAAATAATCGATTTTATGGTTGGAAATACCGAGATTCCCACTGTAGGAGACCCTATGGGCACGCCGTCGCTGGACTCGCAGCCCTCTCAGCAGGACGGAGCGAGCCCTTTTACTTCGATGGGATACAATTGTCCGGACCCCGAGGACGACAATGGAGACGCAAACCTGGGCAGTCTGGACACGTGCTCAGTCAGGCTGGGGGACGTGTTCCATTCTAACCCTGTTGTTGTCGGCTCGCCGTCTCCGCTATTCTTCGACGCGGGTTTCCAGCAGTTTGCGGTCAATTTTAAGGACAGATCGGCGGTCGTGTACGTCGGGGCGAACGACGGATTTCTCCATGCTTTCCATGCCGGCGAGTTCAGGGATCCGAACGCGGCGGGAGTGCAGCAAGCTGACAAGATTAATCCGTTTACACTGAAAGAAGAAATTTTCCCGTTTTTTAGCGAGGGTACGGGATTTGAGCTGTTCGGAGTCGCGATGCCGACTTATCTGCCGGACTCGCTTGCGCTCCCTTCAATAGAAGCGGAATCCCCTGCCGAAATAGTTTTCGGAACCCCGCCTCCTCCTGATTACAGGACCGGGGACTTTAAAACATTTGTTACGGATAACTTCGCTCAGAGGTCTTTTTCGGACGGTTCCCCCGTAATCGGGGATGTGTTCATAGACGGATTTCCTAACGGTATCCCGGAGGACGCGCAGTTATGTCCGGGTTTGGTCAACACGGCTGACGGACAAATAGACCTTTGCGGCAGGGAGTGGCACACAGTAATGCTCGCAGGTTCGAGAAACGGAGGGGGGGCTTATATCGCTCTTGATGTTACGAATCCCGCTTGCGGCGAGGATTGCGGGACATCCGACAGTCTGCACGAGCATGTCAATAACGGTGCCGATCTTCTTGAGTACCCCAAACATATGTGGGCCTTGTTTGACAGGGATTTCGGTAATACGTGGTCGACGCCCTCCATGGGGAGGATAAGACTTAAAGTGACCGACGGGGCTGACACAAAAACGGTTGACAGGTGGGTGATGTTCGTAGGAGGAGGACTGGACCCGCTCGATACCGATCCGACAAACGGAGTGAGCTTCGGCAACGCGTTCGTGGTCGTAGATATAAGCACGGGAAAGGAAATATTCAAATTTCATCCGGACAGACCGATACCGTCAGGGGCATCGGCTCTTCCTAATGTCAGTGAAATGGTGTGTGATGTGCCGAGCCGTATAACAGCGGTCGATATAAATTCCGACGGATATACGGACCTTGCCTATTTCGGGGACACCTGCGGAAGGATGTGGAGGTTCGATGTCTCGATGCCTATTGAGGTAAGCGGAAGCATTTCCGACAGCGGGCCCGGCGGCAGTCTGAATATAGTAGCCGATGACTGGACCGGGTCGGTGGCATTTTGTGCGAATACGGATGCGGAATGTTTTGACGCCGGAGGCGCCGCCGCCGTGCCGCAAAATGATGTTGAAGCCATATATTTTGCCCCTACGATTGTGCTCGATGATCTGGGGAGGCGGCATGTAATCTTTACTACAGGTGACAGAAGAGATCCGAGCAACGTATTGAAATCAGGAAAGCTCTATAACTTAATAGACGACTATATACCGGCATTCCTGGCCGGCGGGACCGCGACAGGCGGCTTGCCGGTTAAAACAGCAACTACGCTTATTTCCGCGGGACAGGTCATAGAGCTGCAGGCGCAGTCGGGAGTGACCGAGCAGTTCATTTCATCCGCCGATAACAACTTTACCTCAGACCAGGGCGAATTTCTGGTTATATTCCCGAGCAACCTCACCATCCCCCAGGGGGGTGAAAAGGGATTCGGCGTTCCGGTAGTCATTAACAGGGTGCTTATCTTCACCACTTTCGCTCCGGAGCTCGGGTCGACTAACCCGTGCATCGGCGGAACCGGATTGGGAAGGATTTTCGCCATAGATTTTATTACAGGCGCGGCAGCGCTGACACGTATCCCGGGTGTTAATGAAACCGAAATCCTTAAGGGTACGAGCGACCAGAAAAACGCGGCAGCCGGCGCGACTGTGGCTGAAGGCATGCCGACCCCGGCCCAGCTTACTTTTGGCGCAAGGGGTTCGGTGCTGATGTCCGTTGCCTTTACCGGAGGCCCTGTTGCGGGCGGCTCGCAGTTTCTGGTATGGGAGCTGCCTCCGCTTCCCACAAGGACTCAAACACTATTCTGGGAAGAGATTCTGTAATGGAGAACCTGAGGATGAAGAGCTTACAGAGTAAAGGCGGTTTTTCCATGATAGAAATTTTGGTTGTAATAAGCGTTATGGTAGTTGTGCTGGCCGCCGGATCGTCTTATTTCTCCGGCAAATTCGCTCTCAGACGCTCTGTTGACGAAGTGACCAACAACATCTCGTCCATGCTTAATCTGGGCAAACTCAAATCGGTCAGGGATGGTGTGGAGTACAGGGTTGTTTTCGCCAATTGTACCAATATTAACGAATCAGACCCGGATTGCTCTGTATGTAACTCACCCGCCAATTATGATGAATATCAGACCGGAGACGAAGAATTAACGTTGATTCTGGAACGGGGAGACAGCAACAGGGGATCGACCATATGGTGCATTCAGTCCACGCACACAAAAAGGTTTCAGTCCGACCTCGAAATAGTCGCTTCCGCCAATCTTCCGGAGGCGGGCGACCCTCTTAATTACACATTCGTGCCCAAGGGAATGCGGAGGGATTTTCTGACTGATGCAAACGACGAAATAATAACCATACGGCCTGTGGCCGGTTCCAAAATGGATAAATGCGGTCGGTTAGAGGTAAGTCCGACGGGAGGAATAGCGGCTATCGAGGGTAGATGGGACGGCTCCCAGTGCAGTGCGATACTGGACGACGCGGTCGTTACCCCGACTCCGGGTCCTTAATAATTAAATTAATGCTCAGGAGGAAGAATGATTAAATACGGTATTCTGTCAGTGTGTCTGGTTTTCTCGTCCTTTTCTTTTTATAAAGCAGGTTATGCGGCATCTCTTAAATCGTCCGATGCGGTATTGATTCAATCCGAAGAGTATCTGGATTATGAGGATTGGTACGGTCCGGACGAAGCCTACGAAACCGATGACCCGGGTGGGAGCACCGATAACGAGGTGATACCGGAGGAAGAAGGCTACCAAACGAGAACAGCTCCCGATGAAGACACCCGTCCCAAGGAACGTTAGAGTCTTCATCAGAAGCCGCACCCTTATTATCTCTCGCTATGAGATTAGGTTCTCCCTTCCTGTATTTATTATTCATTTCTTTACTATGTAGTAATAGTTAATGGGGTCATGAGGCAATTCTTTAACCTCGATTTCATTAAATCCGGCCTCTTTCAACATTTCGCAGGCCAGCTCCTTTCCCCACATTGCCCCCAGTCCTTTTCCGCCCTGCGCGAGCGAGACCGTCATGCAATGCATGCATGAAATAGTGTATATAAGCGGCGCCAGGGGATGTTCCATGTTATTATGCACGTGGCTTGAGCCCGCTATATCCTGCATAAAGTACACTCCGTCGTCTTTCAAGGCCCGGTTTATATTTGACAATACCCGGTCCGGGTCTGCCTGGTCGTGAACGGCATCGAAGGTCGTTATCAAATCGAATTTCTGCAGGTCATCCAATTTGGAAACGTCTTTCGCTTCGAGCGTGACATTTGCTAAGCCGTATTCTCTTGCCCGAGCTCTTCCCCTTTCAATAGCCTCGGGTAAGAGGTCATAGCCTGTGAATTTACTGTTTGGAAAGGTTTTTGCCATCTCGGCAAGGGCAAACCCGCTTCCACATCCGACGTCCAGTACTTCGATGCCTGACTCAAGCTTCTCCTTGATTCCAGGCACCAGCGGAAGAAGGTGATCGACCAGAGGAGTGATTACGGTCTGATGGCTTTCCTCGGCCATGACTTCGTTAAAACGGCTGTAAGCCTCATAAGGGACGCCGCCGCCGTTTTTGAAGCATTCTACTATTTTATCTTCGACTTCGCCCAGTACCGAAAGCCACTGCGCCGTTACGGCTATATTGTTGGGCGACGCACTGCGCGTGAGCCATGCGGCATGCTCAGGGGGAAGGCTATATCGACCGTTTTGCTCATCGTACTCCACTATGCCTCCTGTTGCCATAGCCCCGAGCCATTCCCGGACATAACGCTCGTCGAGCCCCGCCCTATCCGCGATCTCTTCGCTTGTCGAAGGCGGAAGCTCGCTCATTACGTCGAACAGGCCGGTTCTATGCCCTATTGAAGTCATTACATTAAGGGCGCCGTGATTAAGAATGGTCAGCATTTTCTCGGCAAACTGCTCCGATCTGACCTCGTTTATATTGACGTTGCAACTGCTGCACATAATCAAATACCTCCTTGAGTATTTTAAGTTTTACACAGACCGGTCTGTCTATTTTCGACAGAAAATTATTCTACTAATTTCTCGACTGCTGTTACTGCGCGTTCAATCGGCCATGTATCGTTATAATTCTTGCTCGCCACTATAGCCCCTTCCACAATAAGGTGATAAGTGTCTACAAGCTGATCCACATCAATGTGTTTATGTTTCGGGCTTGAATCTTTCAGGTCCTGGATGACATCTCGTAGAATTGAACGGAATCTGTCCTCATGGTGTTTTACTTCCTTTCGTATCGGGTGGCCGGGGTCGGTTATTTCAACCGCTATATTACCGAATGCGCACCCCCTGAAATCAGTATCTTTCATGTGCTGCAAGATTCCCTTGATAATCGCCATATATTTTTGATAAGGATCTTTTATGCCGTTTATCATATCCTTTGTGGCGTTGGTATCGGTGCGGTCGCGTTCCCTCAGGTATTCGATACATAATTCTTCCTTCGACTTGAAATTGTTGTAAAAAGTTGCTTTTGCGACACCCGATTCCTTTATTATCTGATTAATACCCGTTTGATGATACCCCTGATTATAAAAAAGACCGTTAGCCGTTTTTATTATCCTTTCCCTTGCGGAATTAGCATGTAATCTATTCATGGCTAGAGATTATAAAATAGACAGACTTGTCTGTCAAGAGGTTTTTGTAAATTTTTTTCGCGAGTGTTCATATTCTGAAAAAAGGTTTATAGCCGGAGAGTCGTGTGCGCAGGAGAGGAAAAGAAAAGTATTGGGAAAGACGACTCGTGTCATTAGTTTTTTGTAAAGTCCCACTCATTCAGTATATGGTGTAACTTTTCGCGGACGGGCCGTATTGCCCATACGACCGCGGCGCATCAAGCCCTCTTGCGTCGGCCTCCTCTCGTAGTTAAATTTTACCGATGAAAAGAATTAGCGTATAAGAAGAAGATAAATGGCACTTACCCCATCTAATATGGTTCCTTTAGGTACTAAAGCGCCCGGATTCAAGCTTTGGGATCCGGTCGGCGACAAAGAACTCTCTCTTGATGAGCTTAAATCCGATGAGGCCACTGTCATAATGTTTATATGTAATCACTGTCCGTACGTAAAGCATGTACAAAAAGGATTGGTCGAGCTCGCAAATGACTATATTCCAAAGGGGATTTCCTTCATCGCGATTAACTCCAACGATGTGGAGAAATATCCGGAGGACTCCCCTGCAAACATGAAAAAAGTGGCGGAGAAATTAGGCTACCCGTTTGAATACCTCTTTGATGAGACTCAAGAGGTTGCCAGAGCTTACGGCGCCGCCTGTACGCCTGACTTTTATATATTCGACTCGGATTTGAACTGCGTTTACAGGGGGCAGATGGATGACTCGAGGCCCGGAAACGGAAAGCCGGTTACCGGTGAGCACATCAGAAGTGCTTTGGACAGCATTTTAAAGGGCGAGCCCGTGGCAGAGGATCAGATTCCGAGTATAGGCTGTAATATAAAATGGAAGTAGCGCAGGTTCGTTTTACTGTCGGGTCTTAAGATTTTCTTAAAAAATCTGTGGTATGAAATAGATCTATTTGTTACAATCTTTGCCAATAAGTTCAGAGTCGCTTTATTATTAGGGTTCAGGTGGCGGGGAAACGAATTTCTGAAAACGAGGACTAAACTCCGGTGACGCGCGCAATCAGGGAGACGATCGCTTATACCTTATGGCCCCTGCTTCTGGGAATACCCGTTTACATTATATTCCTGGGACTCGAGAAAGGCAGACCCACGTTTTACTTTAACGCGGCTTACCTGGGACTTGCGGGCACTCTTTTCTTGCTGGAAAGAATTATGCCCTACCGGGCCGACTGGGTAAGATCAGACGGACAGGAATTCCCGGACCTGGCTCATACGCTTCTCAACAAGGGGCTCATTCAGTTTGCCCTGTTTCTCCTGTTAATCAGCGGTATCATGGAGACAATGGGTGATAAACCCGCTCAGTCCATATGGCCTTCCGGTCTTCCCACCGCACTCCAGGTGCTGATAGCGCTTGTAGTGAGTGAATTCGGTCTTTACTGGGCGCACCGTCTGGCTCATACGTGGAATTTCCTCTGGCGTTTTCATTCGGTTCACCACAGTGTCGAGAAACTATGGTTCTTCAATACGGGAAGGTTCCATTTCGTTGACACCTTCTGTAGCTTGCTGTTCAGCATACCGCTTCTTTTTATACTTGGAGTGCCGGGCGATATTTTTATTTATTTCAGCTCGATAACCGCTTTTATAGGTTTACTCACCCATTGCAACGTGCACCTGCACGGAGGACTTTTAAACTACGTATTCAACACGCCTAATCTCCACAGGTGGCATCACTCGAGAAAAATAGAAGAGGGAAATAATAACTATGGCGAGAACCTGATGATTTTCGATATGCTTTTCGGTACGTATTACTATCCCAGGGACCGCCATGTGGGCACGATAGGTATAAAGGAATATATGCCGAGGGCGTTCCTCAACCAGCTTGTTGCCCCCTTCTTATGGAATAAGTACCAGAAAAAGCCTTAGCTTGCGATATTCTATTTATTTCTTTCTGGTATATACGATTTCAAGAGCGCGGTATTCTTCACCTTCGGGGCCCGGCATATACATTTCAAAGGTGTATTTATCATCGCTCATGATTTTCGTCACGGAGCGGTATGATTTATCTTTGCCGTCTTCCATAGGACAGGAGTAGGTTCCCTTGTATTCAAATGTCCTGGCGGCAGGATCGTAGGTGCCTGAACCAGTCATTATTCCGGTCCCCATATTATCAATCCATACGCTTTCGTATTCTTTAGAGGCGTTGTCATATCCTAGTAATCCCATACCCTTGAACTCCTGACCCATTGAAGTGCCTTCTACCTTTTGTTTAAGGTACCTATCACCCATGATCCATTTTGCTTCGCTTGTCCCGTTTGACACCTCGGGCTCGGAATCGGGGGTGTTCCACCATTTCGCCGTATATTCCCACTCGCCTGCCATTGGATCGAGTGCTTTGTGATTCTCTCCAGGAGTGGCGTACTCCTTCCACTTCGCCATCATCTCTTGATGCATTTTGTCCATTGCTTCCGCTTCGGGCTGTTCTGTTTCGTCTTGCGCGATCACGTTCACGGCTGTAATCCCCAGACAAAAAGTCACCAAAAAAACTGAAAAAAGAAACGTTCTTATATTGTATTTGCTCATTTTCATTGCCCTCCTTATATTTTGAGTACTCTGAAATATTAACCGATTTATCGGTCGGGATGAAAGAATTTTTTTAATTCGTAAATATGAATAGCGCCAACCTGATTTCTAGGAGCCGCCGGCTGAGAGCGGTACTATCTCTTCTCCACTGTCAATGTGTTTCCGGATCTTCATTTTTTTTCCTGTCCCCCCTCTGTATTTTGTCGAATTCTTCTCTTACCTGTTCCATTGTGTTGAACTCGTAATCGCCCGATTCTATCGCCTCCATTCCGAACGCCAGAAGCGCATCCCCGGCATTGTTGATGAGATTGAGCACCTGCTCCAGTCCCGAGTACTCAAGCAGATTCGGCGTGCTGCCTTCCTCCGTGAGGAGCGTGCCGTCTTTTTCAAAATAGAATTTAAAATCCATTTCAAAGCCGAAATAAACCGAGAGATAAACCGCCCCGTCTTCCCTAGTTCCTATAACATAGACAGAATCCTCGGAGGCGAATCTCATCTGAAGATCGTTTCTGCGGTAGTAGGCTTCTTTATCTGCCAGACTTACAAGTCTTTTTATGGCATCCATCATTCTAAGCGCTTTCATCGAATCCAATACCTCTTTATTCGGCTCTGCGTGTAAGGATAGAACAAATACGGGGTCAAGTACATAATCATTACTGGCTGGATGCGCGTATTAAGCGGATAAATAACTGTGCTTTCGCTACGGTCAATCCATTCAAATATTTCAAGAATTGAGATCAATCCTTGCATTAGCCGCCCTCTGGACTATTATTTTTCCTTAAATATTTCTATAATGGGACTGCTAATACTATGACGCATGCCGCAGAGTCCGTTTCCATCATACCGGTAAAGGGCATACCTGAAATTAAGCCCGGAGACGACCTTGTAAAAATCATTTCCCGTTCGGTCTCCGAGCAGGGGTTTTCACTCGAGGACGGCGATATAGTTGTAGTTGCTCAGAAGATAGTCTCTAAAGCGGAAAATCGAATCGTTAATTTAAACGACGTAGAACCTTCACCGTTTGCCCGAACACTATCGAGAGAAGTGAGCAAGGACCCGCGTCTTGTAGAGGTGATACTGAGCGAGACGACGAAAATTATCAAAATGGATCAGAGGAAGCCCGAAAAAGGGAGGCTGATCGTGGAGACGCGGGGAGGGGTTATTTCGGCAAATGCCGGGGTCGATGCTTCAAACGTCTCCGGCGGGGAGAGTGTAACGCTTTTACCCGTCGATTCCGATGAATCGGCCGGGAAGCTTGCGGAGGGAATCAAAGCGGAGCTTGGGGTTGAGGCGGCTGTCATTATAACCGATACGGTGGGGAGACCGTGGCGCGACGGGCTCGTCGATATAGCTATAGGCTGCTCCGGCATCAAGGCGCTCAAGGATTACAGGGGGGAGAAGGATCCGAAGGGTTTGGTCATGAATGCAACCGTAATGGCCGTTGCGGATGAAGTGGCCTCAGCCGCCGGCCTCGTGATGGAAAAAGTCGATTCCATACCTGTCGTTATCGTGAGAGGGCTCGGTTATGAAAAGGGAGAGGGCGGAGCAAGGGAAATTATCAGGCCTCCGGAAGACGATTTATTCCGTTAATTGCCGGCACGGTTATCGCGCGCTTAATCCTTAGGGTAGCCGGTCATATTTGCAAGAAAACCGCCAATGAAAAATTAGTTGTCCGGGTGATATAATTAGCTAACCCATGGAATTAATATCTAAATTAATCGGAAGCAGACTGCTCTCCGCTATTTTTTTGTTTCTGGTATCTTTTACGCTATTTTCCCCATCTCTTCAAAACGACTTTGTGTGGGACGATGTCGAGGTAATAACCAAGGGCAACGTGACATTCGATGCCCCGTCCATAATCCGCGCTATTGTTCCCGAAAGCAATAAAAATAAAGAGGCCCGGTACTACAGGCCGGCGTTTTATACGTCGGTCGTGATTGACAAGGAGCTCTGGGGTCTATCCCCATTCGGGTTCCACCTGGCAAATATAGTTTTTCATTCGGTTTCGGTAATTCTGTTCTATTTCATGGTCCTTCTAATATTAAAAGAGGCGGGGTTCGATAGAAAAGAAGGCGCGGCTTTTCTGTCGGCGCTTCTTTTCGCCCTCCATCCCATGCATGTAGAATCCGTTTCGTGGGTGGCGGGCAGGACGGATGTTCTCTGCGCCCTATTCCTCTTTCTTTCGGTCATCTCTCATATACTTTCTTGGAGAAAGCAGGTGTTTTTGGTAGTGGCTGGCCTGAGCTTCTCTCTTGCGCTTTTCTCTAAAGAGGTCGCAGTAGTTTTTCCGTTGCTTGTATTGGTTCTGGATCTGCTCAATAAAAGGCTTTTCAAAAGAGGCAATCTGATTAAATACGCAGTTTATACAGGCATCATCGTTGTTTACCTGTATTTAAGGGGCCGGGCATTTGTGTACATACCCGGGATGTCTGAGGAAATTCTGGATGAAGGCGCGAAAAAGGCGGCGACAGCTAATCAGAATATTTCGCAGCTCCCCGGATATATTGAGTTTGTGAAAGTATTCTTTAACTCGTATCTGATTTACCTTAATAAGCTTATTTTCCCGTTTGATTTTAACGCGTTTATAACCAGGGTTCCGAGGGAGATAGCCTATTTTATATCTTCCGCCGTACTTTTGATCGCTTTATTTATAATCAGCGTCGTATCGATAAGAAAAAAAGAGAATATGACCGTGTTCGGTATATTATGGGTATTGATTACGCTCGGCCCCTCTGTACTGGTAGCCGTTTTCTCGATTGCTTCGACCCCGGCGGCGGAGCGTTACCTGTACATTCCCTCCGCCGGGTTTTGTCTGCTTCTGGGTTACTGGATAGTGAGAGCCGGAAAAGTGGCTCGGCTGAGAAAGGTTGCCCGGGGCGCGGGTCTCGTGCTTATAATAATATACGCCGTTTTTGCGTATCAGAGGCAGGGGGTTTGGAAAAACGATCTTGAGCTCTGGCGAGACACCTCTCTGAAGTCTCCCGGCCATCCTCTTCCCCATGCAAACTACGGACTGGCGCTTTCCAATTGGGGGAGGGACGATGAGGCAGTATGGGAATTTCAAATCGCACTGTCCGAGGAAATGAATGACAGCCCGAGGGGGAAAGCCGTTACCGCCAACAATCTGGGTTTGGTCTATCTGGAGAGGGAGGAATACCGGGAGGCGGAAAAGTGGTTCGTTAAAGCTCGTGAATACGATCCGCACTACGGGAGAACGTATTACCATCTCGGGCTCATCTACTACATAAAAGGCGAGCTCGCGAACTCTGCCGAAAGTTTCAGGGAGGCTGAATTACATTTGAGAAAAGCCCTCGGCTACTATTATTCCTACGGTAAAGCTAACCTTCTTCTTGCAAAGATTTATTTAAGGAGAGGTGAAAAGAAAAAAGCCGCCGAAGAGGCCCGAGCCGCAATTAAAAGCGGTCTTCCCGAACATTTACTCGGTGAAGCCCGTGAAATTGCCGAGATAGATAATGGCGGCAGTAATCAGGAACCACAATAGGACGCACAAGAAAAGCGGCAGGTCTTTTAGGAAGGATTCGGTCGGATCTCCGCTTGTATCCGTTTGAACCAGATACATATAACGCAGAACTCCGTAGCATGCGAACGGAACAGTGGCAAGGAATACCTTGGAGTCCAATTCGACCGTGTATATGGAATATGTGACTATGGCTGCCGTAGCGAATATACCAAGCGTGGTGTCCAGAAAGTTTTCCCTGTATTTAGAGAGGACCTCCCTGAAGGGATTCGGGTTTTTCCTGAACATAACAAGCTCATAACGTCTTTTCCCGAAAGCCAGCAGAAGCGATAGGAGAAATGTCGTGAGAAGGAGCCAGTTTGAGACTTCTATCCCTGATGCTACGCCCCCCGCCTCTATCCTGAGCACAAATCCTATCCCGATTGTGAAGACATCTATAATCACTATTTTTTCGAGGTAATATGAGTACAGGAAATTTAGTGCAAGATATATCACTGTTATCAAAGTAAAAATCTTGCCAATGGCGAGTGAAGCCCCTATAGATAAGATTAGTGTAATTACGGCGACTAGAATAGCCCCCGGAACTCCAATTCTCCCGGCCGCGACGGCTCTCAGTTTTTTCTTGGGGTGCATGCGGTCGGATTCGATGTCCGATATGTCGTTCGTTATATATGCGGTTGAAGATGCAAGGGAAAAAGCTATAAATGCGAGAAGCATCTTTAAAAACATTTCAGTGCTTGTAAAAAGAACCCCGCCGAAAAAAGGAGGAGCGAGCACTAAAAAATTTTTCACCCACTGCTGAGGCCTCAGGATATAAATAATATCTTTAAAGAGGGATACCATTTTGATAGCATTCTACTATTTTTGTCAAAGATAGCAAAGGTCTTGTAAGAATGTGTATATTAATTGCATGACATTATCGGAGGGATCGACTTTTATGAAAATAGCCCACCGGGGAGCGAGCGCTTATGAACCTGAAAATACACTCCGTTCGTTCAAGAGAGCGGTCGAGTTAAAATCCGATATGATAGAGTTCGATGTCAGGCAATCGGTAGACGGGAGCCTCGTGGTTATCCATGACGCCAGGGTGGACAGGACTACTAACGGCGCGGGACTTGTCGGCCAAAAATCGCTGGCCGAACTAAGGGAGCTTGATGCGGGGATGGGTGAGAAGATTCCCACTCTGGAAGAAGCGCTAGAGCTTGGAAGGGGAAAGACGAGCTTTGTAATCGAGCTTAAAGAAAACGGATTAGAGGGAAAAGTAGTTAACCTGGTCAGGGACTTCGGATTAATAGAGGATGTTTTGATCGTTTCCTTTAAATCAGTACGCTTGAGGATGGTGAAGAAGCTTGAGCCCCGCTTAAGAACGGGATTGATATTATTCGCTTCACCTAACCCCGTAAGGCTTGCACAAAGGTGCGGGGCCGATGCAGCAGCCCCATTCCATTGGTTCGTTACTAAAGGTATGGCCGACAGGGCCCGCAGAAACGGGCTTCATCTCTTTACATGGACGGTAGATGAGGCCGGGAAAGCACGGCAGCTGAGGGGCATCGGTATAAAGGGTATAGTTACCAATAAGCCGGACCTGATTTAGGTAATGTATTTTGTGGCTGCACCCGCTTTTAAGGCGGAATTCACGATAGCGTCGCGGAATCGGAAATGGGAATTTTAAGCGATATAAAATCAGACTTCAGGGCAGTGTTTGAAAGGGATCCCGCGGCGAGAAACTCACTCGAGGTCATCTTTGTCTCGCCCGGTTTTCAGGCGATCGTACTTCACCGCATTTCTCACTTCCTGTGGAAGAAAAATATTAAATTCCCCGCGAGGCTGCTGTCCCATATCTCGCGCTTTTTTACAGGGATCGAAATACATCCCGCAGCACGGATCGGCAATAGTTTTTTTATTGATCACGGTATGGGAGTGGTCATAGGAGAGACATCCGAAATAGGGGAGAATGTGACTATTTATCACGGCGTTACCCTGGGGGGTACGGATTTTACCAGGAGGAAGCGGCATCCTACTGTAAAAGATAATGTCACTATCGGCGCCGGAGCAAAAATCCTGGGCCCTCTTACTATCGGGCAAAACAGCAAGATAGGGGCTAACTCAGCGGTTATAAAAGATGTGCCGCCCGACTCCACAGTCGTGGGTATTCCCGGGAATATTGTATCCGGGGATGAATTTCCCATTTATTCGGGACTCGAACATAACATGCTCCCCGACCCTGTCGAACCTCTTTTAGAGCGAATAATTGAGCTTGAGACGCGTATCAAGTTACTTGAAGAAGAGTTGGAAAGGAACGATAGAGAGAATAAGCCCTACCATGTTGTTAAATGATACGTGGCCCGTGTAAGATTCCTGAATACTCATTTAGGTTTTTGCAAGGAGCGCGGCTGAAACGAGCGCAAACCCGACTCCGGCAATCTCCCGCGGCCCAAGGCGCTCCCCAAGAAATATGAACGCGAGCACGATCGTAAGGGCGGGATAAACCGCCGAAAGCGGGACCATAACGGACAGTTTTGCGTACTTGAGAGCGACAATAAAGAGCACGGTCCCTATACCCCAGGTGAGTCCCATCAACAGGCCCGGAAAATTGAGCGAAAAATTAGTGAATATCGTATTTCTGTTATAGAGAACAAAAGCAGTAAAAATGCTAAGCGTGCCGACGCCTTCGAAGAAATACACCCGGTAGGGTATGTCTCTCATCGAGGCCAGCTTTCCGAAGAAACTTCCCAATCCGAAGCACAGGACTGCCAGAAGTGTAAACAAATACCATCTTTCGATCATTTCTCTTCTCCCTCTTTTATCGGATAGTTACATTTGAAATATAACTAAGTTTGTGTCGAATCACGGATTCAATCGCCCCGCATTATTATTTCTTTATAAACTTATACCCGGAATGCGGTTTTCAGAGCCCCGTCACTGTTCCCAAACATTAACATAACCTTAACCTTTTCTGAATATCTTCTTAACGCCCCGGTGTTGTAATAAAAATGCCACCTTTTATTCGGGCCATAACCCTCCCTAGCACCTCGGGTCCTTCCTGGCTACCGGGGATGATCAGAAGATCATTCCCGGTCTTTTATGTGATAAGGATTATTTTTTTGCGATATAATGGTTTTTCCGGGTTATGCTGTGTTTAGAAATTAAGAGTATTTATAATTTAGATCTGAGACGGAGGAATATGAAATGAGTGAAATGAAAGAATATGAGCCTTCGACATTCTGCTGGCCCGAGCTCGTGGCCTCAGACTCGGAAAAGGCAAAGGAATTTTACTCGAATCTTTTCGGATGGAGTATTACCGACGTTCCGATCGGGGACGAGCAGGTTTACTCTATGGCCTCAATCGGAGGGAAAGAGGTAGGGGCCATGTATCAGATGTGGCCTGAGCAGGAAACCGGTGACGTGCCGACACACTGGGCGAGTTATGTTTCCGTAAGGGATGTTGACGAGGCGGCAAAAAAAGCCGAGACATCCGGCGGTCAGGTTATAGTGGGGCCTATGGACGTGTTTGACGCAGGCCGAATGGCCGCGCTGATAGATCCCGCCGGGGCCGTGCTCTCTCTCTGGCAGCCTATGAATCATATAGGGGCGCGTCTGGTTAACGAACACGGAGCATTATGCTGGAATGAGCTTCTCACTAACGATTTGAAGAAATCGGGGGAGTTCTATGCCGCGCTCTTCGGCTGGACGGCGAGTGAGCAGGATATGGGCGGTATTAACTATACCGTTTTTATGAACGGCGAAAGGCCTGCCGGCGGTATGATGGAAATGGATAAGCAGCTGGGGGAGATGAACCCTTACTGGCTTGTTTATTTTGCTGTAAATGACTGTGACGAATCGGCGGATAAGACTTCATCCCTGGGTGGGGAGGTTTTAAGCTCCCCAATGGATATCCCGGACATAGGGCGTATTGCGGTCCTGAAAGATTCTCAGGGAGCGGTGTTTGCCGTGATCAAAATGTTTGCAAAGTAGGTCTGACCGGGCCTCATTCCGGGTGATGAGTCCGAGTGCTTTTTCAACGCTCCCTGCTGCTACCTGTATTTTGAGTACGGCGGGTTAATTAGTGTTTACGAAACGATAGATTTGCAGGTTTGATTATTTGGATTTTCTTCCGGATGACCGTCTTGTCCTAACGTGGAATCCGGGAGGCTTGTTCTTAACCCACGAAACGAACTTTTTTATATTTTCGTTTTCCAGAATTCGGTCTATTGTATTGTAGTAATTTAGCAATTCTCTTTCAGTAAAATTGGCGTGTATTTGCCTGTGGCATATTCTGTGAAGGAACACCGTTTTCTTTCCTCGAAAAGTTCGCGGTACAAGATGGTGTCTGCTTGGTTTCTCGGGGAGCGGACGGTTGCAAAGCGGGCAGTATCCGTTTTCTTCCATGTTTTATTATAATAGAGCTTTGCCCGGTTCTATTCGGAGTATCCCATCGATAATGAAAGCCGGTGTCGAGCAGGTAAAAATTCTCCGGGGCCGGATGTTATTTGAGAAGATGAACGGGCTCCTTACTATAGGAGCTGTCTGCGTTTAATAAACGGAATGTGTATCTGATCCTTTTTGTAATTTCCCGTAAGCGCGTAAAGAACCATATTGATTCCGAGTCTGAACGCAAGCTCCCTTTGGGATTCCCCGCCCGGAATACATTCATACTCCCACTTTCCGAATTCGTCCTCCGACCACGCTCCTCCCAGGTCGTTTCTCGAATAGAACACCGCGGTTCTATCCTCGTCGCTGAAAGTTATGCCTTCGAGATAAGGACTCACGATTTTTCTGCCGCTTGCGGAGTAGAGGAGATAAAAGGATTTGAAAACCACGTGGTCCTGTGGAAGCCGGGCGAGTGGTATTTCGGGGATTATGCTTGCAAGCTCATTCCTTATCTGCGAGTCAAACGGCGACGCGTCTAATCCTGAAACATCGTCGATCACAAGAGTTCCCCCGAGCTTCAAAAACTTTCTTAGCCTCCTCCTTTCCTCGTCCGTGAAAGGCTCGAAGCTCTCATCCCCCGCAATATAGAGAAAGGGGTAATTAAATAGATCGGCCTCGTTTAAGTTGACGACTTTCCTGTCGTAGGAAGCCGTCACGCTCGTTCTTAGCTCAATTGCGCTCATGAGCCTTTTATACGCTCTGGGTCTCGGGTCCCAATCGCCGGAATATGATATCTGGGTGAAACGGAACTTCGATCCTTCATAAAGTCCCAGAAGCGGAGCTGAAATAGCTCCTACACTCAAGGCCAGGATGTTTCTGAGGAATTCTCTTCTAGTGGACACTCTAATAAAATATTGCGGGTATTACCAATGGGTGTCAAGTTAATATAACGCTCCTATGTAGTCCCGCGAACTTAGACGAGTACAACTATACTGATCAGCAATATATTTGGAATCTTCCTAGAAAGAGAGCTTATTGCCATTCTAATATAATTAAATCTAAGAAGCCTGTTCCGAGCTCACCTTGACAACTTTTGTTGCCTGAGGTCCTTTTGGCCCCTCTGTAATGTCGAATTCTACGGTTTCGCCTTCAGTAAGGCTTTTATATCCATCGCCCTCAATGACGCTGTAGTGTACAAATATATCTTTACCAACTTCATCGGACTGAATAAATCCGTAGCCTTTTGAGCTATTAAACCACTTCACTTTACCCTGCATAAAAAAGCTTTCCTCCTGAAAATATACTTCAAAACCAAATATCTCACTTTTTTTTTATTTTGTCAAATTGTATTTTGTGCGGCAATTTGATAGCGCGACCGGTTTGCGTTAGTTTTATGCCTCGATGAGCAATAACAAAAAGAATAATCAAGGACAGTCTCCGGAATTTTACAGACGGGAATTCCCGATTACCGAGCAGAGCGTTTACCTGGACCATGCGGGAGTAGTGCCTGTGTCGCTTAGGGTGAAAAAAGAGGTCGAGCGATTCCTCACGGAAGCTGCCGGTAAAGCGATAATTAATTATGATTCCTGGATGGATAGAGTAGAAGAAGTAAGGTCCGGTTGCGCAAGACTCGTGGGCGCCGATACGGAAGAAATAGCATTCGTTAAAAACACATCACACGGGATTTCAATAGTTGCAGGAGGACTTGACTGGAGGGAGGGGGATAATGTGCTTGTTTTCGAGAGAGAATTCCCTTCCAATATATACCCGTGGCTTGCCTTGGAAAAAAAGGGGGTTCAAGTCAAGCTCATTCCCTTTAACAAGGACCGGATATTACTCGAGGATATTGAGAAGCTGATAGATTCGCGGACAAAGCTTATCACAATGAGTTCCGTGCAGTCCGTAAACGGTTTCATGATTGATCTCTGTAAGCTAGGCGCTCTATGCAGGCACAACGGCATACTCTTCTTTGTCGACGCTATTCAGAGCCTCGGAGTAGTCCCTATGGATGTGGAAAAATACAATGTGGATTTTCTGGCGGCGGACGGGCACAAGTGGCTCCTCGCGCCCGAGGGGACTGGAATCTTCTATTGCAGAAAGGAGCTCGCAGGAAATTTGAGCCCTAATCTGATCGGGTGGAAGAGCGTTAAGGAGGATAATAACTTTGAAAAGATAGACCTTACTCTGAAAGACAGCGCTCTAAGGTTCGAAGAGGGATCATTTAACGTTATGGGCATATTCGCTTTAGGCGCTTCCCTCGACCTTTTGTTTGAAATAGGCATTGACCGGATAGGCGAGAAGGTACATGAGCTCGGTGATGTGATAATGGATGAGGCTCTAAAGAGGGGATTTCGTCTAAGAACTCCCCGTAACCGTCAGGAAAGAGGGGGCATAGTCTCGTTCTCCGGGGGTTTTGACCCCGCGGAATTGAGGGAAAAATTATGGGCCTCGAATATTATTGTCAACTACAGGGGCGGGGCTTTAAGGGTGGCGCCGCACTTCTATAACACCGAAGAAGAAATATTAATACTGTTTAAGTCTATTGACCGGCTGGTGCCCGGGTTGTAGGTCCCTGTCCCGTAATTAACCGCATTCAAATAACACAAAATTCTACACAAAAATTCAAAAAAGCTGTAATATTAAACGTATTAGAATTAAAAGAAGCCGGATAGAACCTGCTTGGCTCATGTCTAATTATTAATTTGATGTATAGAAGTAGGAGGAGGTAAGCGATGAGATTAGTCAAATCAAATTTAACATTGACGGGCTGTTTTTTAACTCTTGCTTTAAGTCTTGTTTTTTGTGTCGGTTACACGGCTCAAGTGAGCGCGCAGGAGGATTCATCCGCCGATTCAAAAGAAAAGTTTGATAACGGAGGCGCCGAGGCAATCGTTGAGGATACGGAATGGGGCGATGTAAGCGTGGAATTAAAGGGGGTCAAACGCGCTTCGGGGGATACCGTGACAGTAAAATTCAAATATACGAATAACGGGTCTGAAGAAATAGATATTTCACGAGCCGGACAGTACAGTCACGATGACGTAATAGAACATGTTTATTATGTTGATGCGTCTAACAACAAAAAATATTTGATAGTAAAAGACTCCGAAGGGAAGCCTCTTGGAACAAAGCTTAAGTATTTTGTTCTCGCTCCGGGTGAGTCCAAGAGCGCCTGGGCGAAGTTCCCCGCCCCGCCGGAAGGAGTTGATAAGATTACCGTATATCTGCCCGGGGCTCCGCCATTCGAAGATGTCGCGATAGCTCAATAAGCGGGATTCATATGCTCCGATTATTTCGTTTAATAAATACGGCAGCGATTGTCTCACTCTCAGTCTGTATGATTTTTATATGTGCTTCCGATTATTCGCAGGCGCAAATAGAGCTTAGGAGTGAGCCGCTCGACCTTGTTTTCGAGAGTGTTGATCTGGAGTTCCGGACGGAGGATATCAAGGGAGAAACACAGGACCTTGAAATCACCGAGACCGATACGGAGATAACAATTGAGCTTTCGGGCGATATTCTGTTTGATTTCGACAAGTGGGATATCCGCGAGGAGGCCGAGCCTACTCTTGGAAATGTGGCCGAGGTGATAAACCGATATGGAGATTCCAAGGTTATTGTAGAAGGCCATACCGATTCAAAAGGCTCCGATTCGTATAATCAGGAGCTTTCTCAGAAGCGCGCGGATTCCGTGAAGAGCTGGCTTGTGAAATTCGGGGAAGTTGATGAAGCCAGAGTCACCACTGAGGGGCGGGGAGAATCTGAACCCGTAGCCCCCAACTCCGATTCCGACGGGAGCGACAACCCCGAAGGCAGGCAAAAGAACAGAAGAGTCGAGATAACTGTCGAAAAATAATTTTGATTTTCATCTCTTTTCCGTCTGGAAATCTTTTTT
This sequence comes from Deltaproteobacteria bacterium, assembly GCA_040223695.1. Classification (NCBI taxonomy): domain Bacteria; kingdom Pseudomonadati; phylum Myxococcota; class Myxococcia; species Deltaproteobacteria bacterium. Next base: position 112,991 of record JAVKFU010000017.1, on the reverse strand, counting down.
TATGTAGAGCATCGTGAATAGAGTTTTGTTCACCGCCTTGTATTGTCATCATTCTTAAAATTTAAATTGATTAGAACAACCTCACTCCCGAGAGGCCCACGACCAGTCCGATTAAGATTCCGTAAACAACATGTCCTAAAAAATGAGCGATTGCGACCTCGAAACCGGCCTCCCTGAATTGCTCGAGAGGGTGGTGCTCCGCTACCGCTATTACCAGAATAAAACCGAAAGCCACGCCATGAAATACACCGACCATTCCCCCGAGAGCTATTGCTCCTGCCAGTGAGGTTGGTTCAAATAGACTTATAAGTGCGACATAAAAGAACGCGATAATTATTCCCACTATGAAGTGAACGGTAAGCCCGGGCCCGAATGATTCCGCGTATGATTTGGTGAAAATACTTCCTATCGCCCTTATCATCGCCGCGTCGGCGATACCCGTACGTGTTATAGCCCACAGGAGGATACTCATCCCCGCTGTGGCGATTATTCCCGCAAGCATTGTGATTATGAACGCGTTCATCATATTGCCTCCCTGTATGAGATTTAACGCCGGTGTGCGTTTAAAAACCCTGATAATTAAGATGATAGCGCAGCGGCGGGGGTTCTGACAACTACTTTTTTCCACTAGTTACCGAAAAAAATTGACAAAAAAACGATTGCATTGATAATAATTTAATCTTCATAATAGCTTAGAAGGGGGAATTCCGGTGAAAAAGAAATCAAAATCAGACGTTAAATCAGATCAAATGCGGAAATTTTCTTCACTGGTTGTGGAGGGAGACGACAGGGCCCCAAACCGCTCGATGTTGAGGGCTGTGGGGTTCAAGGACAGGGATTTCAAAAAGCCCGTCGTTGGCATCGCTTCCACGTGGAGTATGGTCACGCCGTGCAACATGCACATTGACAAGCTTGCGCTTGAAGCCGGGCGCGGCGCCGACAAGGCGGGAGGTAAATCCATCATATTCAACACAATCACTGTTTCGGACGGCATTTCCATGGGTACGCCCGGAATGAGATATTCCCTGGTTTCGCGAGAAGTGATTGCAGATTCGATAGAAACTGTCGCCGCCGCCGAGGGCTTTGACGGCTTTGTCGCGATAGGGGGCTGCGATAAGAACATGCCCGGATGTCTGATGGCAATGTCCCGTCTAAACCGCCCTTCGGTGTTTGTTTACGGCGGCACTATAATGCCGGGGAATTATAACGGTAAGCCGGTAGACATAGTATCTGTATTTGAAGCGGTCGGTGCTCACGCTAACAAGGATATTTCGGACACGCAATTGAAAAAAATCGAATCCAGCGCAATACCGGGCCCCGGATCGTGCGGCGGTATGTATACTGCGAATACTATGGCGTCAGCTATCGAGGCGCTCGGTATGAGCCTTCCCAACAGCTCTGCCCAGGCCGCCGTATCTGCTGAGAAGAATAAGGACTGCCTTGATGCGGGAGCGGCTGTAGTCAACCTTATCAAGAACAATATACGCCCGAGCGATATTATGACTAAGAAGGCATTTGAGAATGCCATTACGGTTGTTATCACGCTTGGCGGGTCTACCAACGCGGTTCTGCACCTTCTTGCGATAGCGCATGCCGCTAATGTGAAGCTCACGATCGACGACTTTAACCGTATCGGCAAAAAGGTGCCTGTCCTCGCCGACCTAAAGCCGAGCGGTAAATACATGATGGCCGATTTCTCGAGAATCGGTGGACTTACTCCGCTTATGAAAATTCTGCTTGACGCCGGGCTGCTGCATGGAGACTGCATGACTGTTACCGGGAAGACGGTAAAGGAGAATCTGAAAAACGCGGGTTCATACCCGAAAGGTCAGGAAATCGTATATCCGATTGACAGGCCGATTAAAAAGGAAAGTCATATTGTGATTTTGAGAGGCAGCCTCGCGCCTGATGGAGCTGTGGCGAAGATCTCAGGCAAAGAAGGTCATTCCTTTATCGGAAAGGCCATTGTATTTAACTCCGAGGAACAGGCCCTGAAAGCAATTCTCGGCGGAAGGGTGAAAAAGGGGCACGTTATAGTAATCCGCTACGAAGGCCCCAGAGGCGGGCCCGGAATGAGGGAGATGCTCTCTCCGACATCCGCGGTTATGGGAAAGGGGCTGGGAAATGATGTGGCTCTCATAACGGACGGACGATTCTCGGGGGGCACGCATGGATTCGTCGTGGGTCATATAACACCCGAGGCTTATGACGGAGGTGTTATCGCCGTTGTAAAGAACGGCGATGTTATAAGGATCGATGCCGGGAAGAAAGAGATAAATCTCGAGGTTTCGAAGAGCGAGATTAAAAAGAGGCTCGCAAGATGGAAAAGACCGGCACAGAAGGAAAAGCGAGGTGTGCTAGCCAAGTACGCGAGGCTTGTTTCCTCTGCTTCTGAAGGCGCGGTTACGGATAAAGAGTCTTAATTACCGGCGTTCTTTCCTGATTGATAGATAAGTTTTCGGAATACGACGAGATCATTCAAAACGGGATTAACCTTGCTGTAAGTCAGCCGGATTAATTGTTGTAGCGTTTTTCCAGATATTCTTTGAGCGCAACCGAATTGTTGTAATTCTCCTCCTTCGAGGCGTAAACGAATGTGACGTCCCCCTTTCTCAAAACATTGGTCAGTTCGCCAAGTGCTTCGCTTTTGCTTTCCAATTCGGCGAAGTAAAGTTTTCTGAATTCATCCCACTTGGACGGATCGTGGCCGAACCATTTACGAAGCTCTCCAGAAGGGGCCACATCTTTCAGCCACAAATCGACTTGCGCATCTTTCTTTGACAATCCTCTCGGCCAGAGCCGCTCGACAAGTATACGCACGCCGTCGCTTTCTTCGGCTTTATTATAAACGCGTTTTAGTTTGATCTGCATCGAAGTACGGCCTGGTTTTTTTGACATGACGCAATAGCAAGCTCACGTTATACGCCCCGGTGTGTAATCACAAGATTATTCGAAGGCGGCTGTATCGGTTGCGAGCATTAACTTCCAGTCCTTGATGAAAGCATCCCCGTTCTCTGCCCCGGCTTCAGATGTGTTTAAGTGGCTGGTTATGTAGTACAGGCGTTCGATATTCTCACTCTCAGCCACCCCTACATTGGCGGCGGCGAACCTCTGCTGCAGGTAGAACGGCGGTATCGATTGGTTGTAGAGAGTGACCTTAACGTTATCTGCCAGGGCCAGTATTTCTGGCGGTAACATTACTAGGTATTCAATCTCGTCGGCTCCCGTGAGTGAGGGGTCCGTATAGAATGGGTCGAACTTCGCGTCACCCGGTATTTCGGCCAGCTCGCGGATAAATGGTGAGGAGTTCGAGAAGAAAAACTCGGGATCGAAACCCTCGGGTCTTAGCCTGTTATTTTTTAAGTCGAATACTCTCCTTACAAAGCTTGTGGTTATGTTGCCGTCTGAGTCGGCAACAAGCTCCTGGTAGATTTGCACCTGGTCTTCACTCGTTATTTGCTGGTAATGGGGTTGGAAAGCCTGAGGGTTTTCAAGCACAAGCTCACTTGGAAGCGGAGGCCCGTCCACGCCTTCAATTATAACTCCCAAACTGTTTGTCCGGCCTGAGGCCCATAAAATATTGTTATCTCTATCCTGTACCAGAAACTCGATAAAAACTCTTCTGAATGATACGCCAGAAGGTAAGTAGTGACCTGCCTTATTTTCAACCCTGACTAAAGCGTTAAGCTGTCCTTGAGGTGATATCTCTAAAGATTTAACTTCGATTGATGCAGTTTGGTTCCTTGCCATATCCAAGAATGATTCGCGTGCAGTTATAAGAGGCAGTTCCGTTGCTAGACCGCTCATAAAATCGATTTGTCTTATTCCCAGTATTAAAGGGAACTCCTGAAACATCTCGTTCAGGAAAACATTGAGTCCGTGGAGGGTGTGGCGGGCATAGCGGTTACGCTCTCTCAGTTGAATTTCATCGTCGGGAAGCCTGTTTTGAACGGGCGGAAGGTTATCCGATTCAATATTTGCAATTCTAAATTCCAGATTCTTTCCGTGGAATGTTGTCGGCATATGGCAGTCCTGGCAGGATTGGAATTCCGAGCGCCCGGGCGCGTAAACGCTGTTAAGCCACTCAAGATGGGTTGTCTGTTCGTAGCTGAAAGTCAAAAGCTCACCCTCGTTTGTAACAACGGGAAGAAGTATGTTGTGGCAAGTGCCGCATAAGTCAGAGTCAAGCGTCTGGGCTCCGAACTGTGGGTCTATGCCGAGCGAATTCTGCATGGGTTTTACGACAACCTGATCATATGGTCCGTAGATTTCATCAGGGGGTCCGGTTATGAAGTTTCCTGTGTAAATGTCCTCTTCGCCGAACCCTTCGCTCACTATATGATGACAGACGGTGCATGAAATACCGTCCCGCGCCAGAGCTCCGTACCTCTGAAGAGAGTTGTTTTCCGCACCAGGCCACTCAGTAACCGCTTCTGCGCTAAGAGGCTTTCCAATGGGGACTTCCGGCGGGGGCGGAATTCCGAATAGAGAGGCACAGCCCTCGTCGTCCTGACCCTCGGTGTCGATCTGAAACTGGCGCTGCCCCATCACTCCGTGGCAGTGAAGACAGGTGGTCTGAAAACAAATTGTTGGATCGGGAAGCCCAGCGAGTCCCACCTCCGAGAAGAAATTAGTTTCACCCTCGACCTGGGCGAAGAAGATCGGGTCACGCCCCGCCTGCCCCAAAGGCGAGGCCTTCCATTCAGCATAAGGAGAGAGGTTGTATAGTTTGTCGGTGGCAGTTTCTTCATCGAATTCTTCAAATATCATATTGGGCAAAAACAAGTTGGTGAAAGTTGCGTCGTGGCATCCAATGCACTGGTCCGAGGTAAGAAATTGGTCAGGCCCCTCAGCCGTAGACACCTGATGGTCGTATGTCTCGGCCGGTAGTCTCACTTCCCACGCCCTTTCAAAGGAGACAGGTTCAATCTGATCGTAAAATTCTATGAATTCGGGAGTCGGTTCTGAAAGCGGATCGGTAAATGGAATTCCGGGGCTCGCAATGTTCTCAGACTGTAAAAACTCGAGAGCAACCCTTTGAGGTAAATGGAGATCTCCTTCAAAGTTCATTCCTATAGTAGTAAAAAGATCAGGGCTGAATTGTAGAAATTGGGTGCCCGGCGTAATTATATTATCAAGGCTTGAGAAAGTGGACTCGCTCGTGGCTGAAGCGTGGCAGTTAATGCAGAAGTTTCCGTATTGGTTATAGGCCCAAATAGTGTCCGGAAACTTATTGTCGCCCTGGATCTGTTCATCGTTAAGAAATAAATAACCCGTCGGGTACCAGTTGGGGTCGCGTTCAAAAGGCGGATTTCCTGTATTGGCAAAGAAAGCGGGACTGGTTACTGCTGATGCGTCCAGTATTGGGGGATTGCCTAACTGCCATTCGGGGGCGGGTATAGAAACAAATCCGGACCTGAAGCTGCCCTGGTACCAGCCGTCAAAAGAAGCGCTGCTGTTTTTTATGTAAGTGGTCCAGTTTGTGGGGTTAACATTTACGGGTATTTCCATACAACCCCGCTCATCTGTGACGATACCCAGTGATTCATTGATCGGGTGCTGTTCTTTAATTATCATAGCGCCGTCGGGGATTTCTCCCACTCGTCCGCCGCATAGCCATTGTACTACTTCGGGTGAGTAAAAAATACGTACTGCCGAGGAATGAACGCCAAAGAATGAACCAAAGCCGATTGCTCCCAGGTATGGTCCGGTCACTCTCCAGTTTAAATCACGGTTCCAATCTAGCTCATTTGCGTACCGCCTTTCTCGAACAAATTCTCTGAACTGTTCGTCAAATATATTTTTCATTGCTAAATCAGAAAGCGGTGGCGGGTTTCTGAAAGCAGGGGGTGCCGGCTCTCCTCTATCCATGTTGACTTCGCACCAGGCGTCGATTTCCTGCTGGCTCAGGTTTATTACAGAGCCCGGGCAGACCCATTCGTTCGGATTCGGGGGTAAGGGGCCCGTGTCCGGTGCGCCGCCTGAGCCGGAGTTATCACACCCGATTGATATGAGGAATATAAAAATTAGAGGGTAAAAGATAATATTTTCAAATTCCAAGTGTCTTCCTCCTTGGATTAATGACAAATTAATGACACGCAGATCTAATGAAACGCAGAAAATTTAGATTTTTTCCAAGTACTTAATACTTGAGATAAGCACTAATGTATATCAAGTAAAGCGTCTGTACAAAGTACAACGATGATTTTATATTAGCACAATTTGACGTAACTAAAAATATGTCTAGGACTGTTTTATGGATTTTGTATTCGCCGTACTATTTGGTGATGAAATGTTAATTCTTAATAAGATATGAAAGGCTTGATGGTGGATTTAGACTCTTAGCCAGTACTACTTATGGTATTAAATCAGGAAGGTATTCATTTAGTCTTCAATCAGTATAAGTAAATCTTCACCTTCTATTTTCACTGGGTAAGTCTCGACGTCGTCAGTAGCAGGGAGGCATAGGGCTTCGCCTGTTTCGACATCGAATTCGGCCCCGTGATAAATACAGGTGATTTTATTGCCTTCAAGAATGCCGTCCGAAAGGGGCAGCGCCTGATGTGTGCATTCATCCCTGAACGCGTAAAATTTACCGTCTACGTTACACACAGCGACCATTTCGTTCCCTACCACAAAAGATTTGACTTCCCCCGGAGGCACCTCGGATACTTTAGCTATTTTCTCGAAATCGGACATTGGATTAGTCGTTTTATATTTAAAGTTAGTTATACAATCAGGTTCAAGCTTTCTTTGACAGTTTTCTCTGGACGAACCAGTCGGCTACTAGTTTTTCGCAATAACTTCGAATCTGCTCTATTTTGATGCTCTCAAGAGTCGCGCTTGTGAATGCGCTCATTAATATATCCCTTGCCGTCTCGTCGGGAATACCGCGGGACCGGAGGTAGAAGACTGCGTTCTCGTCCATCTGTCCTATAGTGGCTCCGTGGGTGCATTTAACGTCGTCCGCGTAAATTTCGAGCTGCGGCTTGGTGTCGATCTGCGCATTGTCTGAAAGGAGAAGATTCCTGTTCGTCTGTTTGGCATCCGTTTTCTGCGCGTCCTTGTGAACAATTATCCGCCCGTGAAAGACGCCTCTCGACCTTCCGTCAAGAACTCCGTTATAAAACTGCCTGCTGTCGCAGTGCGGGCTTGCGTGTTCGACTACCATATAGTTATCCATATGCTGTCTTCCCGTCGGCATGAATAGGCCGTTAATGAGTGAATCGCACGCCTCTCCAGCAAGGACGGGGTGAACATTGTTCCGCACAAGCGCCCCTCCGAGAAGTACGGAGTGCGATCTTAGATTGGAGCTGCGCGCCTGCTGTACTCTCAGGGTAGATATGTTAAATGCCTTTTTGCTCTCCTGTTCTAACAGGTAATGGCCCACGGTGCTGTTTTCTCCAAGAACGAGCTCAGTGACAACATTGGAGAGGTATACGCTGTCATTGAGCGAAACATAGTGCTCAACGATATTTGCCTCCGAGTTGTCGCCGACGATAATCAGATTTCGTACATTTGTTATTGCCGGTTTTTCCTTTTCAGTCGTAATGAAAAGCAAGTGTACAGGGTTTTTGAGGACCGTTTTATCGGGAAGATAAATAAACCCGCCGTCCTCCATAAAAGCGGCGTTGAGAGCCGTAAAAGCCTCGTTCTCGAAATCCGCGTAAGCCGAAAGACTTTGTTGTAATAGTTCTTCTTCCCGGTCAAAAGCCTCAGAGAGACTGAGAACTTTTATTCCCTCGGGCAGTTCTGAAATCGAAGACAATTCCTGAGAGTAGCGCCCGTCTATGAAAACCAGGAGACTGCATGTTAAATCCGGAAAGATAAACCGGTTGACCGTTTGCTTGGAAACTTTGGGACGGCCGTTCATTTCAATGCCGAAATTCGTTCTCGCGATCGGTGTTACATTCGTAAAGCGCCAGTCCTCGTTATCAGGGGTCGGGAAACCGAGCTCGGAGAATTTTGCAATACCCTTTTCACGAATTGAGTCGAGCCATCCTATGCCCTTTCCGGATGCGTGTTCCTTAAAGTCTGAAAATACTTTTAAAAAACCGTCGTTCCCGCCGGTACTTAACGTAACGCTCATATGCGTAATTCTCCTTAGTTATTAACAGCTGTCCTGGCTTCCTCTTCAACCCAGCCATATCCTTTGTCCTCAAGCTCAAGCGCGAGTTCCTTTCCGCCGGACTTGGCTATCTTTCCGTCAACAAGTACATGTACAAAGTCGGGAACTATGTAGTCAAGCAATCTCTGATAGTGTGTTATCACGATGAAAGCTCGTTCAGGATTTCTCAGTGAATTCACCCCGTCGGCCACTACCTTGAGGGCGTCGATATCCAGACCCGAGTCCGTCTCATCCAGAATCGCGAGCCTCGGCTCAAGTATCTGCATCTGGAAGATTTCATTCTTTTTCTTTTCTCCCCCCGAGAATCCCTCGTTTACGGCACGTTTGAGCAGGTTATCCCCCATGCCCATCATTTCCATTTTTTCCTTCGCGAATTTTCCGAATTCCACGTGCTTCAAGGGCTCCTGTCCGCGGTATTTCCTTATCGAGTTGAGCGCCTCCCTGAGCAGGTAGGTATTAGCCACCCCTGGAATCTCCACAGGGTACTGAAACGCCATGAATATACCCTCGCCTGCCCTTTCCTCAGGGGCGAGCTCCAGGAGATCCTTACCTTCAAATGTGATTTCACCTTCCGTTACTTCGTACGACTCGCGGCCGGCGAGCACCTGTGCCAGGGTGCTTTTTCCGGACCCGTTCGGACCCATTATCGAATGCATCTCGCCAGCATTTACTTTCAAATCCAGTCCTTTAATGATTTCCTGATCCGCAACGTTTACATGCAGATTCTTAATTTCCAGCATGTCCAGTCTCCTTGGCTAGTGTATCTTTTTGTTGAGAAAATCCGGGCGGCAAATATTATCCGACGCTTCCCTCAAGGCTAATGCTCAGCAGCTTTTCAGCCTCCACCGCGAACTCAAACGGCAGCTCCCTGAATACTTCCTTGCAAAAACCGTTCACTATAAGGGAAACAGCGTCCTCAGCCGACAGCCCGCGCTGCTGGCAGTAGAAAATCTGGTCTTCGCCGATTTTTGATGTGGATGCCTCATGCTCCATCTGAGCGGTTGAATTTTTTACCTCTATATATGGAAAAGTGTGCGCCCCGCACTTGTCCCCGATCAGCATGGAATCGCACTGTGTATAATTTCTGGATCCTGAGGCGTCTTTGCCGATTTGTACAAGACCCCTGTACGTATTTTGTCCGTGCCCTGCAGATATTCCCTTGGATATTATAGTGCTTTTGGTGTTTTTTCCGATATGAATCATCTTCGTGCCCGTGTCCGCCTGCTGTCGCCTGTTGGTGAGCGCCACCGAATAAAACTCGCCGACCGAATTGTCTCCCTCGAGTATGCAGCTCGGATATTTCCAGGTTATCGCGGAGCCTGTCTCTACCTGCGTCCATGAAATGTGGGAGTTTCTTCCAAGACACCTTCCGCGCTTGGTCACGAAATTATAAATTCCGCCCTCGCCCTCCGCGTTGCCCGGGTACCAGTTCTGAATAGTGGAGTATTTGATTGTAGCGTCTTTATGAGCGATTAGCTCTACGACAGCCGCGTGAAGCTGATTCTCGTCTCTCTTGGGCGCCGTGCATCCTTCGAGGTAGCTTACGTAGCTCCCTTCCTCGGCGATTATGAGGGTCCTTTCAAACTGTCCCGTACTTTCGGCATTAATTCTGAAATAGGTTGATAGCTCCATCGGGCACCGGACTCCCTTCGGTATATATACGAATGATCCGTCCGTAAAGACCGCCGAGTTTAAAGCCGCGAAGAAGTTATCATTGTGCGGAACCACAAAACCGAGATATTTTTTTACCAGCTCGGGATGCTCCTGAACCGCTTCCGATATTGAGCAGAAGATTACCCCGGATTCCGCCAGCTTTTCCTTGAAAGTAGTGATAACCGATACGCTGTCGAATACAGCATCTACGGCCACCCCGGCCAGCATCTTTTGCTCGTCAAGGGGAATGCCGAGCTTGTCGTATGCTTCTTTTATTTCCGGATCTATGTCATCCAGACTCTTGGGCCTGTCTTTTTGTTTCGGGGCGGCGTAATAGCTAATATTCTGATAATCGATAGGAGGATAGGTGACATGAGGCCACTTCGGCTCTTTCATTGTTAGCCAGTTTTCGTAGGCTTTAAGTCTCCATTCGAGGAGCCATTCCGGCTCTTTCTTTTTGCTCGAAATAAGCCTTATAGTATCTTCATTCAATCCTTTCGGCGCAATTTCCTGCTCGATATTGGTGAAGAAGCCGTATTTGTATTCCTGTTCCGCCAGTTTTTCAAGATCAATACTCATAAAAGCCTCCTTAATTAGCCTTTGAAACCCGTGCCAGTTTTCCTTCGCTCAGCATATCTTCGAGAGTCGTCTCTTCAAGTATCTTGATCATGGATAGCTGAATCCTGTCCCAAACGGGCAGCTGAGGGCATGTTTCGTGCAGAAAGCATATAGAATCTTTGTCCATACAATCTACCATCCTTATCTCGCCTTCGATAGCCTCGTATATTTCCCTCAGGCTTATCTCCCCGGGAGGTCTCCTGAGCGTGTAGCCTCCGTCAGGTCCAACCATCGACCTTACCAGTCCTTTTTTTACGAGCCTGCGCATTATTTTGGCCAGGTAGTTTACAGGTATATGCTGCTGCTCTGAAATCTCTTTCATGCTATGTTTGACTACAGGTTCGTTCCCCATATATGTTAAGGATCTGACTGCGTAGTCTAATGTTTTTGTTACCTGCATGGCTCTTAACGTCCCAATATATTATGGACTTTATGACTCCAGGATATGCAAATAGCTGACTTATAAAAATTACCAGCTAAAATATGAGCTGTCAATCACGGAAATGTACATGATCCGGAGACAGTATAGACGAGCTTCGCGCTTTATTCTTTATGTTATCCTGGAATCAAAGGTAAGACTTTGACACAACACAGTTTTTAGGTTACAATCTATAAATTAATAAAACTTCTTGATTTAGTGAAATTTATTCAATTTTTGAATGCGAAATACCCGTTCAACCGGTTCTCCATTTGAAAAATTTTAAAATGGGAGGAGCAACTATGCCACACGAATTACCGAAACTTCCTTATGATTATAATGCTCTAGAGCCTCACATAGATGCCCGCACTATGGAAATTCATTATACAAAACACCATCAGGGCTATGTGGACAAGCTGAATGCGGCTCTCGAAAAGCACCCGGAACTGCAAGGGAAAAGCGTTGAAGATTTGCTTAAAGATTTAAATTCCGTACCGGAAGATATTAGAACGGCTGTCAGGAATAACGGAGGCGGCCATGCCAACCACAGTCTGTTCTGGCCCGTAATGGGACCGAACGGAGGAGGAGAGCCTGCGGGCGATATCGCCGAGGCTATAAATTCCAGTTTCGACGGTTTTGAGTCCTTCAAGGAGCAGTTCTCGGCTGCGGCTGCGGGACGGTTCGGAAGCGGCTGGGCCTGGCTGTCGGTGGACGGAGGCGGCAAACTTATTGTCACATCGACTCCGAATCAGGACAGCCCTCTGTCGGAAGGCCTGATCCCCGTGCTCGGACTGGATGTTTGGGAACACGCTTATTATCTGAATTATCAGAACAGAAGACCCGATTATATTTCAGCATGGTGGAACGTCGTAAACTGGGAGCAGGTAGCTGCTAATTATTCTTCTGCGAAATAAGTTGAATTAACATCGAGAATTTGATAGAATTGGCGGTAACCGGAAGGTAGATCAGTTAAGATCTTCGGAACATTGTTTATTTTATAAAATTGAGAAGTAGTAAGGCGCACGATTGTATAAAAGTACTGCTCTACGCTGTTTAGGGTTTATTTTAGGAGGTAGTATAATTTCCCTCCCTCGAATGTTCCAAAAATTAACTAGAATAAATCGAATCAAGCGTTGTCTTGACTATTTTTTTGACGACTGATTCTCCTTTAGAAGGAATGCGATATGGAGACAAAATATAATGAGTTCGAAGATACTGTATCCGTGAGTGAATACGGAGATTTCGTTAGAGAGGATGACGATGACGTTAAATCCTTAAAGTTCAAAGACAGCTATAATCAGGAAAATGGCGTTGAACGTGAATACAGTCCGCGAACCGTCAAGACAAAGTCGAAATCGGATGATACCCCGGATGAGCAGCTCAGGCTTCTTTATGTTTATTTCAAGGATATGTCTGTCGAGCCGCTTTTCACTGCGCAGGAAGAAGTAGAAATTTCGGCGAAGATTAAAAAATGCGAGTCCCGGACGAGAGAGCTGGCAGGAGTTATAACTAAGCTGAGTGACGGAAAAATTGGTCCAGTCAGGCGAAACGGGCATAAAAACGGCCGGAAACTGAACGGTAACAATATAGAGAAGCGAATAAAGAGCCTGAATGCTTTTGTCAGAGTCTATTCTGAAAATGCCAAACGGCTCAAGCAGAGATTTGTAAAGGCTAACCTGAGGCTGGTTATAACGATTTCAAGAAAGTATATGGGAAGGGGACTTCCGCTTTCAGACCTTATTCAGGAAGGCAATATGGGGCTCATGCGCGCCGTTGAGAGATTCGATCACAGAAAGGGTTTTAAATTTTCGACCTACGCATCCTGGTGGATACATCAGGCAATTTTAAGGGCGCTCCAGGGACAGACGAGAACGATCAAGGTACCGGTTTATCTCCTGGAACAGGCAAACAGGGTATATAAGGTCAATGCTGTGCTCGCGAAGCAACTGGGCAGGAAACCGACCCCGAAGGAGATAGCCCGTAAATCGGGGATATCTGTGGAGGTGGTCAAGCGCATTTTGAGATCAACAAAGGACGCGATCAGTCTGGATACCCCTATTCTGGACGGGGAGAAAACAACGCTCCTCGATTCGATCGCGGATAATGAAACCGTTATTCCGGACTCCCTTGTCGCCAAATCCGACCTGACGGACAAGCTGAGAGAGGCTCTTACACTATTGAACCCGAGAGAAGAGGAGATACTGAGGCTCAGGTTCGGAATAGACCAGCAGAGCACATACACGCTCGACGAGATAGGAAAGAGATTCAACCTGACCCGGGAAAGAATAAGGCAGATTGAAAAAGCTGCTTTGGGAAAACTTGCCAACTCTGATATAAAAGATCATTTGGCGAGTTTTTTAAAATAGGTAATTTCCTCACCCCGGACTGCTATAAACCGTGTATCTGTTTTTCTTCTGTGGGAATCCAAAATTCGAATTATAGCTGAATAGCCAAATACTTGCCTCGCTCCGTGGAGGCTAATGTGTGAAAATAAATTTTCACCGATTGAGAAGCGTTTTTTCCGGCGCTTAGACTTGCGGGATTTTGTTGTAAATTAAAATTGTGAACACTTAATCCAGTATTCCGCCTATTACGGCTCCGATGAGTAGAGGCACGACGTTCGATACGACAAGTACAAAGCCCCCCGCCGCCGCCACGAATCCTATAAGCGGAGCGCCTGTAAGGGCCGAGGTGAATACGAACAATAGTACGCCCAGCAAGATCGCCGGCAGCAGCGCTGCGATTATTGCGTTACCGACGCCCCCCGCCTTTTTCCCGCCGACTATTCCCGCAATCAAAGGCCCGAGCGAGGGCAACCAGAAAAGAAGAATGGATATGAGCAGCATCCAGAATAACCCGGCCAGAATGCTTCCCTTTTTATTCTTACTCATTGTCTGTGGTCCTTGCCCCTCTGCTTTTGAGTGCTTAACTATAAAAATATCCTAAACTGACAAAAAGCCCAACCTCCGCATGAGAGATTGGGCTTTCCTTATGCCATCATCCTCTTTTTATAGAGCTTTTATGATTTTCATTAGTCGCATTTGGAATAACCGCAGCTCCTGCAGGTCATACAGCCCTGCTCGAACGCAAGGGCACGGTCTCCGCAATCAGGACAGCGTTCAAGATTCAGATCCATCGCGCGTTTTGTCGCCGTTTCCGTCTCTGTCTCGTTCGTAGATACGAAGTGTTTTTTCAACACTGTGGCTATCGCGTCCGGTATGGACATCACGAGCTTGCCTTCGGAGAACACGGGAGACGAGCCCCCTATGCCCTCGAGCTGCTCGACTACGTCCTTTACGCTTATGCCTGACCTGAGCGCGAGCGACACGAGTCTCCCCGTAGCCTCCGCATCGGCCATCGTAGAGTACCCCGACTTTCCTATCTGAACGAAGACCTCAAACGGCCTGCCCTCATAGGTGTTGATAGTTACGTATAGGTTTCCGTATCCCGTCTTTATAACCTCTGTAAACCCCTCCAGAAACGGAGGCCTCTTTATCGGTTTTATCTCCGGCATTTGGGTAGGACGAAGGGATGAGATGGGGTTGGGGTGATGGGTTTTTTTCATCCCCTCGTCCTGGGTCTGGGTCGGAAGCTTTTTTGCGTCTTTGGTTTCTTGGGCCTGATCCTCAGTGATCAGAATGCCCTCTCTCGAGCCTTCTCTGTAAACCGTTATGCCCTTGCAGCCGAGCTTCCACGCGAGGAAGTAGATTTTCTCCACTTCGTCGAGCGTTATGTCAGCGGGCAGGTTTACGGTGCTCGAAATACATGAATCAATATGTTTCTGAATCGCAGCCTGCATGCGAACCCTCATTTCGGGCTTTATCTCGTGAGATGTCACGAATGTCGAAGGCAGCTCATTCTCATTATTAATGCCGTACATGCTTATATATTCGCCGACGAGCGGGTGGTATACCTTGAATTCACCCTTGGAAAGGGATTTGGAGCGTCTGAAGTATGAGCGCGCGAACATGGGCTCAACACCGCTAGTGGTTCCTGCGAGTACGGAGCCGCTGCCGACAGGCGGTACCGTGAGTATGCACGCGTTTCTCACGCCCTGCTCGCTAATCTTGCCTAGCACACGCTCATCAATCGTGTTCAGGAAAGGACGGGAAAGGTGCTTGTCCCTGTTATAAGCGGGGAAAGTCCCTTTTTCTACCGCAAGGTCGGAGCTCGCTTCATAAACGGTGTTTTTTATATGTTCAAACATCTTGTCCGCGAATTCTACGCCTTCATCCGTGTCGTATTTTATGTTTAGTTTTGACAGCATGTCGCCAAAACCCGTGAAACCCACTCCAATGCGCCTCGAATGCATGGAGGCTTTTGTCTGAAATCC
The DNA here is from genome assembly GCA_040223695.1 of Deltaproteobacteria bacterium. Lineage (NCBI taxonomy): Bacteria > Pseudomonadati > Myxococcota > Myxococcia > Deltaproteobacteria bacterium. Next base: position 97,841 of record JAVKFU010000017.1, on the reverse strand, counting down.
GAGAGGGTGTTTGTTTTTGTTGTAATCGAGCACGTTGTCGAGGAAGCGGACGGAGTATTTGAAAGCCCTTTCGAGGTTTTCCCAGTCAATAGACGCTTCATCCGTGAAGGGATCCTTTACGAAAGGCGACAGGTTGATGTTTCCGAGGCAGCAGTTCCCGTAGTCTTCAAGCGCCTGCTCGCTGCACGGATTTACGCCGTTTACCTCCATACCGTTATACTCGGTGGGGGAGTATCTCTTTACGGCGTCCCAGAATATAACGCCGGGTTCGGCGGAAGACCAGGCCGATTTTACGAGCTTTTCCCATAGATCTCTTGCGCGTATGGTCTTGGAGAATTTTACCTTTTCGTTATCGAACCTGAGCTCGAAATCTGTATCTTCTTCGACAGCCTGCATGAATTCATCCGTTATCTTTATTGAAATATTTGCAAATTTGACTTTCGATCTCTCTTCATCGTTTTTCACGTCGATGAAATCTATGATGTCCGGGTGGTTGACGTTAAGGGTTATCATCAGAGCGCCCCTCCTCCCGGCCTGGCCAATGGTCCCGGTCGTTGTGGAAAGGAGATCCATGAACGATACCGCGCCCGTTGAGTAAATGGCCGAATTATTGACGGGAGCCCCCTTGGGTCTCAGTATGGATATATCGGTGCCCACGCCGCCTCCGAACGAGTATGTCCTGGCAGCCTCTTTGCACCACTCGAATATTCCTTCGATGGAGTCCTCTTTTATCGGCATATAATAACAGTTGAGCAGCGTAGCCCTTCTGTTTTGTCCCGCGCCGAAGAGAATTCTTCCGCCGGGTATGAATTTAAAACTCGAAAGCAGCCAGAAGAAATTGTCTTCCCATTCCTTCTTTAGCTCTTTTGTTTTTTCAGGAGAGGCTATTTCCCTTGCCACGCGGTGCCACATGTCTTCGGGTATCAGCTCCACGATTTTCCCCGTTTTGTCGCGAAGAGCGTATTTTTCGTAGAAAACCCTCGCGCGAAGCTCGTCGCCGCCGAACGCATCTATTGTCTTTTGGGGAAGATCCATAACGCCTTCTACTTGGGGAACTGTTTCGTTCTGCTGTTCTGTGTTTTCAGAAATGGTTTCTTCAGTTTGGGGTTTCAAGGTTTCGTTTCCTGCCAAATTATTTCCATGTCCGTTTCCGTTTATCTGAGTGGGATTGAGTTTATCAGAAGCCATCTAGCCATCCTCCTATTAATTTTTATTACATGTTGTGTTATGAATCGATTGAACCACAATATATTGTGGTTGTCAATAGGGTATTTTTTTATAAATCTAAAGAAAAAATAAAATCGAATGAATTCAGAGGCTTATCAATAAAAGAATTTTTTGCGATTGAAAAAATGTTGATACAAGGATAGTTGAAAGAGATTCTTAAAGCATGAATTGAATAAAGCTCAATTGTATTCTGAATATTAAATCGGATTATACTCGGTCTTTCTTGCGGGCTAAGTAAAAGGTTTGCTCATAATAGCATCTTTTTAATTTTTTTGCAAGTAGGCATGAGTAAATTTGACCGTTGATGGGATTCCTGCTCGGCTTAAGTAAAATATGGCAAAATTATTTTGTTATACTGATAGAGGCTATGGGTATTGAAACGCGCGGGCAAAGACAGGAACTGATACTGAAATTCTGGTTTGGCGAATTAAAAGAGGGCGAGGTCCCGACTGGTGAATTGCGCAAGATGTGGTGGACAAAGGATGAAGAGACAGATGAATATATCAGGTCCAACTTCGAATCCGACCTTGTCAGGGCCAAAAACGGGAAATTAAGAGGCTGGGAAAACACCCCAAAAGGCGCATTGGCGTTAATAATCCTGCTCGATCAGTTCTCACGGAATATTTACAGGGGCACTCCCGGGGCCTTCTCGCAGGACAAGCGGGCGCTGGGTATCGCGCTCGAAGGGATCGAAAAGGGTTTTGATAAGGAGTTGCACCCCGTTGAAAGGACTTTCTTCTATATGCCGTTTATGCACTCGGAGGATCCGGGTATGCAGAGAAAGTCTCTCCGGTTATTCGGGGATCTTGAAATGTCGTTTAATTCTCCTCCGAAACTCGCTGAGATGCTCTCCGGGAACAGGAAATATGCCGAGAGACACTGTGAAATTATCGAGAGATTCGGAAGATACCCGCACAGGAATGAAATACTGGGCAGAGGGTCCACTGATGAGGAAAGAGAATTTCTAACGAAACCCGGTTCTTCTTTTTGAGCGCTATAATCAACCAAAAGGTTGATTATTCGGAAACTTGTTAAGTGACTGGCCCGTCGAAGACCATGATCTCCGCGGCGAGCATTCCCCTTACGCTCCTGGAGTAAAGCGTAACGCTCTTTACACCTGCGAGTACTTTGAGAAGCCAGAATTGTAGATCCGGATAAGCCTCGAGGCCCTTTTTGAAATAGCTCCTTAGCTCCTCCTTTCCCTCTATGGTACCCGAGGTTTCACCAATGAGTTTGACTACAAACGGGGAGCTAAACTCTACGTCGGCTGCGTAATGAGATAGGATAGAGTCAATATCATGCCTGTTCCACGACTCGATCCATTCTTTCGCGAATTGCTCCGCTGCCTCTTTAGTAATCATTCAATTACGGAGTAAGGTTTTTGAGTTAAATTCCGATTTCCTGCTGTTTGCTTAAGAGTGTCCCGGGACCTTTTTACTGGAATGCCCCGGGACTCCTGTTTTTCAAGACGAAATTTTAAAACCGGATAATAGCAACGGTTATGAATTACAGCCTTGCTTCTATCTTGCTTAGTATGAAGCGTGAAAGTGATTCGTCACCGAAAGTCCCTACTCTGATTGATATATCGGTCAGGTTATCGGAAACCCTCTTCAGCTCTATCTTAACCGTTTTATTGTCTGCCGTTTTGGCTTCAAGCTCCGCTGAGACAGCATCTTTAATCTTGTTTATAACTAGGAACTCCAGCTCATCGACTGCTCCGACTGTCGCTTCCCATGTTTTTTCGAGAGAGGCTTCCTCCGTTGCTTTTAGCTCCCCTTTTATATAAGCGACCGTACCCGCGCCTGCCGCCGCGGCTCCTCCTACCGCCGCCGCCGCGAGACATCCGGTCAGTATGAACGGACTTGCAGCGAGCAACAGTACAATCAGTAGTTTCTGTTTTTTCATTATCCTGTCTCCTTGAGGATTCATTATCTTTTGCCAGAAGGTTCTCAATGTTCCTACATTCAATTATATCCGGTGATGATTGATAAAGGCAACTGCTAAAATCTCCCTGAAAAAAAGAGATATACGACAAGATCTCGATTTTCGCGATATTTTAAATTTTCGATTCAGACAGGGATTATAGTTTCTAATGAAAAAAAGAGGGAAGATTTTATCGCGGCACAGGTTCATTTTTGGAGGATTAATATTTTACCATGGTTTTATTTCGCCGGTTTCCTTTAAGCTTATTCAACCTTATCGGCCGATTTCTTTGAAGCTCTTAACTTCCATCACGACTTCGGGTGTGTCGCGACCGTTTTCAAATCCCTGATACTTCACCCACCTGTGAGGGGGCGCAATGGTAAACCAAAAATATGTTTTCGGAAAAAATACCTTAAACGCATTGAGAATGCCCAGTTTCGGCACGAGTTCGACCTTAAAACATTCGATTTCGCCTTCATGGGTTTTGACTTTTTCAATCCCGCTTTGCTTGAATTCAACGTTGTACAATTCAGGCTCGTTTGTCAGGAATTGTGTCTTGATGGTCCCGCCTGATTTAAAGGGGAGGGAACGAAGGGCGACTACCAGTCCTTCGACTATCAATAAATCGGGTGAAACTCCGAATTGTTTCTCAAGAGAACCGTCTCCCTCGTAATCTTTACGTGTAAATGTCGCAGTCCCGTTCTGAGTGTCAATTGTTTTTTCTTCTGTCATGACCGGATTTCCCTCCATATCTCTGATCTCCGTCTCGGCTTTAAGCGGTGTGAAGCTGCCGTCTGCTCTCCACACGGACACGGACTCCCATTTCATATCCCTCGTGAAGGGGCTCGTCAGACCCTCTGCATTCATAGTAATCCTTATCATCCTTACTCCGTTCTCTTCGAATTCTTCCATTTCCCACTTGGCTTCCCATCTTTTGCCCCCTTCTTTATAGAAAGTGACAAAGGAGCCTTCTTCCTTTTTACTCAGTGGAGGAACGCTCATCGGTAGCGCCGGGAACGGATTAAATAGAAATGACACAAGGGTTAGAACCGTAATAAGGAGGTAATTTTTTCCATTGCGTTTCACTCGAATATGGCTGTGTAGCATTGGAGGCATTTCTATTCTCCTTTTTCTTTACCGGAGAGAGCATAAGACCGGTGCAAGTTATTAACTTACTAAAAAGGATAGCACATCAATTGATCGTTGATGACGACCGCTGTGTAGAGTTCTTCCGGCGGATTCGGGCTAGTATTTCGGATTGGATGTGTCAATCATGTCTGGTTTCCTCTAAGCACTAACTCATGGCGGGTGTTTTCAATTGGGCTTTTTTCGGTAAGAATACAAAACTTCTTGTTTAACACTGTCGTAGGTTGGATTGAAGCCGAGCTGAAAATAATAGATCCGGGGTAAAAGATGAAAAAGCTTTTCGGAGGACATTATCTGATTGTAGGAATTCTGATAGGCGTGGTTCTGGGCGGAATCGTCGGCTCATTTTTGCCGGAGACGGCTGTCAAGCTCGGTTTTCTCGGGGAGTTGTTCCTGAACGCGTTGAAGATGATAGTGCTCCCTCTGATAGTTATCTCGATTACTCTCAGCATAATAAAAGTGGGAAATCTGGGGTCATTGGGCTTAAAGACCCTTGTTTATTATTTGTTCACGACCGCGATTGCAGTGTTCATCGGCATCGTGATTGTGAATTTGATACATCCGGGCGAGGGAAGCGCGATTGTTTCCGGCCAGATGCCTGAAGTTCTAAAAGGGAAGGAGGATATGAGTCTCATCGATATTATTGTATTGAAATTCATATCCCCGAATCTTTTCGACGCGGCCGAGGAGTTCGAAATACTGCCCCTCATCATAGCGTCCATTCTCTTCGGCGCGGCGTTCGCCAGCCTCGGAAAGGAGAGCAAGCTTATTCTCGATATATTCACCCTGCTCGATAAGGCGGTGATGAAGATAGTGCACTGGATAATGATATTCACACCCGTGGGCATATTCAGTCTGATAGCGGAGCGAATCGGCTTGGCCGGAGGGGGTAGCGAAGTCATAACCCTTGCGATGGAGCTCGGTAAATACGTGCTCAGTGTCGTGCTTGGCCTTGCCGTTCACGGTTTTATTGTACTGCCTCTTATACTTTTATTATTGGCCGGAAGAAATCCCCTCGAATACCTCTCCCATCTTGGAAAGGCGCTGCTCACGGCGTTCTCTACCGCCTCGTCTTCGGCTACTCTGCCCCTGACGATGGAGGGAGTGATAGAGGAGGCGAAGGTAAGCCCGAAGGTGGGCAGATTCGTTTTGCCTCTCGGAGCCACAATCAATATGGACGGCACCGCGCTTTATGAGGCCGTCGCCGTGATATTTATAGCTCAGAGCTACGGGATCGAGCTTGGAATGGCACAGATGGTGATTATATTTTTTACCGCCACGCTTGCCGCCATAGGCGCTGCGGGTATACCGGAGGCGGGGCTTGTAACAATGGTACTTGTATTAAAGGCGGTCGGTCTTCCTATGGAGGGAATAGGGCTTATTCTGGCGATAGACTGGCTGCTTGACAGGTTCAGGACCACTATAAACGTCTGGGGGGATTGCATAGGCGCCGCGGTAATTGACCGTTTTGAGGACGGAAGGGACGATATCGACACTCAAAAGACTTAGGAAACCATTTAACTTTTCCTGTCCAATTTGACGATTACAAACTTTCTGCCTCAAATGTATTGCAGGAATTAACGTCACCTGTTGTCAGTCCTTTTTTAAACCACCTGACCCTTTGCTCGGAACTTCCGTGTGTGAATGAATCGGGAGCGATATATCCCCTCGATTGTTTTTGCAGCCGGTCATCTCCAATGGCGCTTGCGGCATTTAAACCCTCTTCTATATCGCCCTGCTCGAGTATATTTCTGGTTCTGTCGGCCTTATGCGCCCAGATACCGGCAAAACAATCTGCCTGCAGTTCCTGCATTACCGACAGCCTGTTTGAATCCGCTTCGCTCAACCCGCGACGTGCGTTATATACCTGGTTGCTTATTCCGAGGCAGGTTTTGAACGTGATGTCCTACTTCGTGGGCGATGACATAGGCCTGAGCGAAGTCCCCGGCGCATTCAGTTCATATTTAAGGTCTCTGTAAAAACTGAGGTCTATGTAGACTTTTTCATCGCGGGGACAGTAAAACGGGCCTATAGCGGATTGAGCGAAGCCGCAGGCGGAATCGACCGCGCCTGAGAAAAGTACGAGAGTAGGTTCCCGGTACCCGCCGTCGTAGTTTCTGAATAATTCATTCCAGGTGTCCTCGGTATCAGCAAGAACAACCGATACAAAGTCGGCCAGCTGCCCGTCTCCCTCAGAGGATGTCGTCTGTTCGTAATGAGAGGTTGGTTCGCTTCCAGTATATGTGACTTCATTAAGAAGTTTGCCCGGGTCAGCTCCGAGCAGGATTGCGATTACTACGATGACGAGCAGCCCGATTCCGCCGCCAGCGGTCCTTCTCGATATTCTCGCTCCCCTCCTGTCCTCCACGTTTGAGCTTCTGCGGCCCATTCTCCATCGCATTTATCTATCCCTCAGGCTGATTGTAGTTTCAAAAAGTAACATATTTTAATTTTCATATCTATAAAAACTTAAGCGGGGCGAATCACATTTCTTCGAGAAACCGGTAATATAAATATTCCGATGAAGAAAAAAGCCCTTTTCTCGTGGAGCGGGGGTAAAGACAGCGCCCTGTCTCTCGAATATGCCAAGAGCGGCGGGGAATACGAGATTGCCGCATTGATCACAACCGTCACTTCCGATTACGGGAGGGTAAGCATGCACGGGCTCAGATGCGATTTACTAGATAGGCAGGTAACGTCGCTCGGGTATCCGCTTGAAAAAGTACTTATTTCTAAAAATGCCGATAATAACGAATACGAGGCAGCTTTCAAGAGCGTATTATTGAAATACAGGGGACTCGGCGTGGAAACGGTAATATACGGAGATATATTTCTTCAAGACATAAGGGAATACCGCGAAAAACAACTGGGCGGTATTGGTATTAAGTGCCTGTTCCCGATCTGGAAAAAGGATACGCGAAAACTCGCTCGGAGGTTTATAGATTCGGGCTTTAAAGCCGTTGCTATTTGCGTTGATTCTGAAGCGCTTGACGGGAGTTTCGCCGGAAGAGATTACGATTATGATTTTTTATCCGACCTGCCAGAGGGCGTAGATCCGTGCGGTGAAAACGGGGAATTCCACACCTTCGTGTATGACGGACCCGTCTTTAATGAAAGAATTGACTTTAGTAAAGGAGATATTGTTTTCAGGGACAGCAGATTTTATTATTGCGACCTTATTCCGCTTTAATTTAGTCTCTTAGAATTACTAATCTCAATACTACACGCGGGTGGATAGAGTTTAGAGGTTGTTTCGTGAAATTAACGCGAGATCTACTCGCCTCGGATTATATCTATTTATCCGCTGCTCTAGACTTCAATTATAATCTTATTGGAGTGGCTTTTTAATTTTTTTAGAAATTTTTCGCTCAGCATCGATTCGGGAAAATTTCTCAGGACGAGAGTGGAGTTAAACATCCTGGCTGTCTCCAGGATCGTGTCCATTTCGTCCTGATATTCCGCCGCATCCAGTGAAACATTGAACCCCAGCTGCATAAGCTCAATGATTTTTGAAGATTTTGAATTTTCGCTCATTTTTTTGCTCCGCTTTTTGAGTAATAATAATGAATAAGAATTGAAAAAAGAAAAGCCCCCGGAATAAAGTCAAATGAAAAGGACACCGGAACCTGAATTAATGATTGATCCCGAACAGGTTTTAGCTTACGGCAGGGCCGACTTCGAGGAGCCTCACTCCAATTTCATAAAGCTGCTGCACAGATGCTGTCCTTCCCCGGATCAAAGAAAATCCGTCCTCGACGCGGGATGCGGCGCGGGGGATATAACATTCAGGATCGCGGGGGCGTTACCAGGAGCTGTAATAGACGCGGTTGACGGCTCCGGGGCGATGATCGATTTCGCGAAAAAGAGGCTCGGTGAGAGCCCCGGTCCGGATGAGAGAGTTCGATTTTTCCAAAGCATGATTCAGGATTTCTGGGGCGAACGAGAGTACGACCTTATCATAAGCAACAGTCTCCTTCATCATCTCAAAGTGCCTGAAGTCTTCTGGGAGATGATAAAGCGTCTCTCTTCCGAAGGAACTTATATATTCGTGATGGACCTTCTCAGGCCTCAGGATGTGAATGAGGCGAAGTCGCTCGTCGAGCTGTATTCTTCAAGTGAGCCCGAGATTTTGAAAAGGGACTTTTATAACTCTCTTCTCTCGGCATTTGAAACAGATGAAATAAAGGAGCAATTGACCGGTGCAGATTTGAGCCATCTCGAAGTGGAGAGGGTAAGCGACAGGCATTTTATCGTTTACGGGGAGATGTGAAACTGACAAAAGAAAAAAATAAAAAAGCTTAGTGGAAAAAATAATAGGAGAAATCCGGCTTGAAAAAGGCGAAAGCTTCTCTGGTATATTTTCATAACCTTACAGAACAATTTGCGAGATATTGAGCGGGAGGATGAAAATTGGAAAAAGAGTCGATAAAAGAGGCGGTGGAAGTAATAAATACAGAGCTCGTATTCCCGACCCATACCAACCATTACGGTACGATATTCGGGGGAAGGGTTCTTGAGCTCATGGATATGACAGGGGCGCTTGCGGCAATGCAGTTTGCGAATGAGGATGCTGTGACGGCATCTATCGAGGCCGTGGATTTCAAGAAGCCGATAAAAACGGGCGACATCGTGGAGCTCAAGGCTAAAGTGATCTACTCGGCGCGTACATCAATGGTGGTAAAAGTGGACGTTTTCAGGGTCGGCAAGTTCAGTCCCGGAAAGGATTTCACGTGCCGGGGATATCTCGTATTTGTCGCAGTCGATGCAAACGGCGAGCCGAGGCCGGTCCCCGCGCTCAAGCTCCTCACGGAAGAGGACGAGAAATACTGGAAGCTCGGTGAAAATATCAAGAAAAGAAGCGCGGAAAGACGCGCCGCCGAGGAGGAGCACTCGTGAGATCGGCTGTACTTATCTCAATATGCCCGATTCGGATTTTACCCTTTCTGCCTTGAAAGTCCGTTCGGTTACTCCGGCATCTGTGATTCCATCTCCGAGCAGCTGACCTCGGGATTTGATGCCTCTCCCGCCGCCCTCCGGCAGCTGTACGTTCTCCCCTGGCAGAGAGCCGTCCACGAGGCGCTCCCGTCCTGGTGAATTACATGCTCGATGATTTCGATCCTGTCCGGAGGGCACGGAATCTGGGTTACGGATTGCTCCTGGAGGGTTTGAATCTCATAGGGGTTTCCGCATGAGAGCAGACCAGCAATGACCGCCGGAATTATCAGAAATCGTTTCATATACTCACCGCCTTTTTAATTATTATCAGCACTGTTCCGTTGCAATCTCGAACAATCATAATAAGCTACATTATTTGAATTTTCAATTCCAAAAAGGGGTTTGCTGATGAGAGCTATTCTGCTTGAAAAACACGGCGGTCCCGAGGTGCTTGCTCCCGCTGTGGTGAAAGAGCCGGTGCCGGGCAGGGGGGAGGTGCTCGTAAAAACAGCTTACGCGGGCCTTAATTACGCCGAGATTCTTTCTCGTAAAGGACTCTACGGATGGGCTCCGAAGCTTCCCTACATATTGGGTATGGAGTGCTCGGGAATTGTCGAGCAGGTCGGAGAAGGGGTAGATCCTTCACGTGTAGGCCGGAGTGTAATGGTCGGTGCCAAGCACGGAGCATATGCGGAGAAAATAGCTGTGCCTGAAGAAAGCGCGGTGCCCCTTGCCCCCGGTTTTGGTATGGAGGATGGAGCTTCCTTCCTCGTTAATTATATGACTGCCTGGGTTGCGCTTTTCAAAATGGCTAAGATTCGCCCGGGGGAAAAGGTGCTCGTTACAGCGGCTGCAGGCGGAGTCGGGACCGCCGCGGCTCAGCTCGCGTCCCGGGCAGGGTGCGAGGTCTACGGTATGGCCGGTTCGCGGGAAAAGCTAGACTTGATCAAATCCCTTGGAGCGGCGGAGTCTTTTAATTATCGTAATCCTGACTGTTTTAAAGAGCTTCTAGGCGTAAGCGGGGGAGTGGACGCGGTGCTTGAGGTGGTCGGGGGTAATGTCTTTAAAAGAAGCATGCAGGTTTTGACTCCCTTTGGCCGAGTTGTTGTAACGGGGTTTGCAAGCTTGGATCTAAACAGGCGGAATCCCCTGTCCTGGATAAAAACATGGAGGGATATTCCCAGAGTAGGGGTGGGCGAGCTCGCTCGGGGGTCTCATGCCGTAATGTCTTTCCACCTGGGGCATCTGCTGGACCGGGAGCCCGGGCGGATGGAGCTGATTTATTCCGAGCTGGAAAAGTTCGTCACGGAACACGATATAAAGCCTGTAATCGGCAAGGTGTTTCCATTCGATCAGGCGGCGGCCGCGCATGAATATGTTGAATCCCGAAAGAGTTACGGCAAGGTTCTATTGAGAATAGGCGGATGAAGTTTATTAATTGTAGGCGTGGAAAAGATGAATATTGCCCGTATCCGTAATAGCCGGTGAAATATCACAATGCCTGCTACGCCATTTCCTCCTTCCCCGACACCAGCCTGTCGAGAATTTCCCTCTGAATACCCTCAATCTCTTCTTTCGCTTTATAAATTTCATCGGCGGGTTTTCCCCTTTCCCTGCATTCTTCTACCAGGTCTTCGAGCTTCGAGACTATCTGCTTTAATTTTGTCTGGGATTCTATGTTGGCTTTTATAAGCATCTCTTCGTTTTCCCAGTCTCGCTTTGAGTATGAGTCGAGCTCTTTCGCCTGTATGAGAAGCTCCCTGAGCCTGTCCCTGTATCCGTGAAGTGCTTGATGGATTACGGACTGAACTTCGGGTTTTTCCCCGGGCTCCCTCCAGAGCACATTTTCCAGAAAACGGAGCTCATCCTCGGAGATTTCATTTCTTCCTTCGAGGTAGGCCCTGGCCTTGAGCAGCGATATTGACTGCTTGTATCTCCTGTCGGACGGGGTTACGCCTTTCTTCCCTAGCTCTTTCCTTATGCGTGATATAAGCTTCAATATATTCGATGGAACGCTGACTTTATTCGCCTCCACCTTAAGGTAGTCGAGTTCTTGAGGTGTTATTGCCATATCCTCGCTGACTCTCGATTCCGTATTCAGCATTTTCAGGAATCTGAAATCCTCTTTTATGTAATCGACCACGTATCTTAGGAGAAAGCGGTCATAGAGGGCCTCGAGCTCGTCCTCTTCCGACGGGAGCTCATTGCTGGCGCCGAACAATGAAATAAGCGGTATATTCAATATTTCAGTCCCGTTATAATAAATCCTTTCATTCATGATAGTGAGCAGGGTATTCAGAATGGATGAGCTTGCTTTAAACACCTCGTCCAGAAAAGCGATGTGCGCTTCGGGCAGCTTGCCCGATATCACCCTTCTGTATTCATCGTTTTCAAGCCCTTTCAGACTAACCGCCCCGAACAGCTCCTCGGGAGTGGTGAATTTGGTAAGAAGCCACTGGAAATAACGTGCTCCGCCGATTCTGCGGCATATTTCATTTGCCAGCTGTGATTTGGCCGTGCCCGGGGGACCTATCAGGAGCAGATGATGCCCTGTAAGCAGCGCGCAGAGAGATCCGTCTATGACCTCGTCCCTTTCATAGTAGCTTGCCTTCAAATCATTCCGTATTTGATTTAATTTTTCTAGAGCTCTTTCCATGTCAGTATATCTACAACCTCTTCCCTGTTTTGTCTTTCTTTCTTCAGTACCGCTTCTATTATTCTCTTTGTCGGGTTTTCTTCTCCCAGGCTGCCTATGGCCGTTACCGAGAAAACTTCGCTTTCACCGCTGCCGAGAGCAACACCGACGAGACCGGCGCTTATTTGGGCGGTCGGGTCTATGTTCGTGGCCAGCTCCCTGGCTTTTCGCTGGTCTATAACCGGCTCGTCCTCCCTGGCGGCGATTATTTCATCAGCTATCTGCTCCGCCACGTCATCGTCAACTTCATTTTCCGACGGGTTTTCCTCTCCCCCTATCGCCGAAACGGCAGAGCCTTTTATCGCTGCCATCAATACCACCTTCGGAGCGGTGCTGAAATTTATTTTTTTATCACCCGGATATACGGTAACGTAATCTTTGATCTGATTAAAAAATTCATCGTCCATCCCGTCGATCATGCGTATCTCATGAATAGTGTCGAGCGGGCCGTCTTTTATTCTGTAAGGATCTTCGAGGCTGGAGTAAAAATCACCGTTCGCGCCGGATGAGTCCTGGTCATTCGGGGCCCCCTCAATGGGAGCGTCCGTCCAGTTAATAAGGCTGGAGGTAAATCTGTCGGATTTAGCGCCGTCTACCTCAAGGAATCGGAAAAGCTCTTTTAACTCGGTAAGCACCTGCTGGTCGACCTGGTTTGTGGACGGGTTAACCAGGGAGTTAAGGTTGATCTTTGCTCTCTCATCGACGACAGTAACGGATACGCTTCCGTCACCTACCGGGAAATAGGGGACACTGATTGCCCAGGAGCCCTCCGAGTTCTCGTTCTGACCGGAAAAAGCCGCCGTTATTTCCGATAGCTCTTCAAGCGGCCTTGCCTTTAGTGTCCCTGCTGCGACATGAATTCCAGACTTCGCAATATAGCGCGCTTTTATCTCGTCTTTCGTATTAGCGGAGATCTCGGTGTCTATTTGTGTGAAATATATAAGATCAGTAACAAGTATCATCAGAATTGCTAAGATGATGATAACTATTACAAGAACTATACCCTTTTCGGAATCTCGCTTATTTATGCTCGTTGAATTACTTTTTCCCATAATCTTGCTCGGGTTCATTACTTTGCTCTCAAAGTTGATAATATTAATTAACAACCGGTATTATTACCAGTGTGCTGAATTCCAGATCTTCCCCCCTCGGGGTTCGCATGACTATCTCCACATTAACCGCGCTTGGAATTTCCAGAGTTTCGTTCGAGTTCCATTCAGCCGTAAATTCCTGAGCGCCGTCTCCCTCCGTGCTGGTAAACAAATATGAAAGATTAAGCGCCACTATGCGCTCCGATATCGGATATTGAGTACCTCCGTTCTCGTTTTCAATCGTAGGATTATCCCTTCTGATGAGCGCGTAGAGGTCTGTATCAGGGATCGGTTCCGTAAAATAACTGATTTGCGTCTGATCGGATTCCCGTGAACCCTGAGTCGGGGTTCTCGCCAGGGATGTAAAGCTCAATTCGCTTTGCCCGCCCTCTTTTGTTGCGTAAAAGAAGGGCGCAGCAATGTTTGTTGTGTCGGAGTTAACGAGCCCTCTCGGGAACGCCGTAACCAGGTCTTTTGTAAGTTTCGACATAACGACTCTCGCCTCATGGTATAGCTCCAGCTGTTCCTCGATATTCTCCTTAGCCTTGATTATCTGAAAGAAAGAGGAATAAAGCACCGTAAGCACTATTGAAGCGATAAATATCGCGATCAGCACTTCGATAAGCGTAAAGCCTTTATTTGTAGTCTGAGATAGCCGTTGCGACAGTAAATTCATTGTTCCCCTCATTCCAGGTAATAGTTAAAATTACTATTCTTATATCCGTGCCGAGCTGCTCTATATTATAGGGCTGCACAGACGTATACCATTTAAAATCGGGGTCTTGCTCAAATACCCCTTCCCTGTTGCCGATTTCCGGGAACCCCTCGCTCTCTATCTCTCCCATTTTTCTCTGTGCGAGGAAGGACGCCGCGGAAAGGTTTTTAGACCGGGAAGCCAGTATGAGATTTTTGTTAACGGCCCCCAGAAGTATCGCCAGGGTTGAGCCTATTATCGCAACGGCGATAATAACTTCGAGCAGCGTGAATCCCGTGCGACAGCCGGCAGCTTTATCCCGGCGGCCTGATTTTGTAGATAATCGGTTATTCGTACTTGAATACAGTTTAATTACTCCTGAGAAGCTCTACATACTCGTTATATACCCTCGTTCCGCCCGTATAGGGTTTTGTCTCAAGTGTGTAATAGTCCTCATTGTCGGTTGCGAGATGAATAACAGCGGGCTCTACAAAGCCCGTGGGCAGAAACAGTATGAATTCCTTTGAATCGTCGAGCGAACTCTTGCCGAGAGTCCGCTCCGTAATTACGTCTCTGAAATGAACACCGCTCGGAAGCTTTCTTCTTCTGAGATACGGATCGGCGGACTGCACGTACTCATTCTGGTTCAAATACTCTATCCAGTATTCATCGTTTTCGACGTCAAACACAAGCCTGTATATGTTTTTCTTAAAAGCCGCCTCGTTGTATAAATACCTTATCGTGCCGCTCAGGTTCCGGGACGCGCTCTTTATATTTATCTCCGTACCGCTCTTGATTTTGGGAACGGCAATATAAACCAGAGCGCCGATGAGAATAATCACAACCAGAAGCTCGATAAGCGTAAAACCGTTCCTGCGGCTCATTGTATATTGCGGCTCGAAATATCGTCCTCCGTTTGTTGAACCGCGTCCTCTCCGATGGAGATTATTTCGTAGGTGCCGTCGCCTGTCTGGTCAGGGCCTATATAAATGTATTCGTTTTTCCAGCCGTCGAGCGGGACCTGGTTGCCCTCCAGGTATCCGTCCCTGGCATAGCAGCAGGGCTCTCTGCCCACAGTCGGCGGCTGAATCAGCGCACTAATACCCTGCTGTGTTTCCGGATAAAAACCGTTATCTAGCTTAAACAGCTTCAGGGCGGACTCCAGATTTTTGATCTGAATTTTTGTCTCCTCTTTTTTGGCCTCTCCGAATCTCCCGATAACATTGGTCCCTACGATGTACGCAAGCCCCGCGATGATCAGAAGTACAACCATTATCTCAATTAGCGTAAAACCACCTTGAGCTCTCATTTCTTATACCTCCTTTTAGCCTATAGTTTGTGTCAAATTGAATATCGGCAGCAGAACCGCGAACACTATGAACCCCATGACGGCGCCGATTATTACTATCATAACCGGTTCGAGAAGGGATGTGAGTGTAGACACCATGGTCTCTACCTGCTGATCGTAAATATCCGCTACCTTTGTAAGCATCTGTTCCATCTCGCCTGTCTGTTCACCGACCGCGATCATCCTTGTTACAAGAGGGGGAAATACACCGCTCTGCCGGAGGGGTTGAGCCAGGCTGCTTCCCTCTCTTACATTTATTCTGACCTCTTCAAGGGCTTTGCCGTAGACCTGGTTTCCCATAACGGCCTCCCCTATCTTAAGCGCGTCCAGAAGGGGGATACCGCTTGCAAGCAGGGTTCCCAGGGTCCGCGTAAACCTCGATACTACTACCATAGAGTTTATTTTGCCGAAAACCGGCAGCTTCAATGACAGGCGGTCGAATAACATCTTCCCCCGTTCGGTCCCGTTGAATCTGTAAGCGGCGAATGCGATAATCGGAATAATCAGCAACAGCAGCAGTATATTGTTGCTGAAGAATCCGCTTATATTTATAAGTATAACGGTCATGAGAGGCAGTGCTTTCTCGCTGTCCTCAAAAATCTTTGCTATACGCGGTATGACATAAGTCATGGTGAAAAACAGTACGCCGCCGCCGATGAAAAACATGAATATCGGATAGATGAGCGCGCTCCTTACCCGTGAGGTAAGGGCGGCCTGCTTTTCGAGAAAATCGGCGAGCCGTAGCAGCACGATGTCGAGCGTTCCGCTCGCCTCGCCGGCTCTGACGATATTTATGTACAGATCGGAGAATATATTTCTGTGCTCGTTCAAAGCGTTTGCGAGAGAGCTTCCTTCGCTCACCCTATCCTTGACCTGGGTAAGAACCTGGCTGAGTCTCGCATCCTCGGTTTGCTCCGAGAGCGCTGCGAGAGAGGCCTCCAGGGGCAAGCCCGCGGAAATTAAAGTGGAGAATTGCCTTGTAGTGACCGCAAGTTCCGCGATATTTATTCCTCTAAACGGAATAAATATTCTGGACTTGCCCTCCTTAACTTCATTTAGAGACGATAGAAAAACGCCCTGGCGTTTGAGTTTGTCGGTTGCGCCCTTCGGGGATTCCGCATCTACGATACCCTGAACGGTCTTTCCTGTCTCGTCGATAGCTTTATATTTATATACAGGCATTTCTTAATAAAAATTCGGCAAGCTCTAATCCGGCGCATGACCCGTTAAGTCGGATCAACGGTACTCTCCTCTTCGGTTACGCGCATCACTTCATCGATCGAGGTTAACCCCTGGAGTATCTTCTCTGCACCGTCCGATCTCAGCGTTGTCATTCCGTGCTCCATCGCCTTTCTCTTGATTTTGGTTGAATCGACATGGCCCAATGTCAGGTTTCTGATATCATCGTCTATCAGGAGGATTTCGAAAATTGCGGTTCTTCCGCTGTACCCCATATCAAAACACTTCTCGCATCCGGTGGCGCGGAACAATATGCCGTCCTTCAGGTGGTCACGTTTTATTCCGATCTTTAAGAGTTCATCGTCATGGGGTTCATAGGGTTCTTTGCAGTGACTGCATAAAAAACGTAGAAGTCTCTGCGCTATTACAGCCATTAGGGACGAGGCGACGAGGAAAGGCTCGATTTCCATATCTATCAACCTGGTTATTGCGCTTGCGGAGTCATTAGTGTGAAGCGTGGAAAAAACCAGGTGTCCTGTCAGGGAGGCATGAATCGCGATATCGGCGGTTTCTTTATCTCTAATCTCACCCACGAGAATAACGTCGGGGTCCTGACGGAGGATTGACCTGAGACCGTTTGCGAAAGTAAGGTTTACTTTAGGGTTGACCTGAATCTGATTTATACCCTGAATCTGATACTCAACCGGGTCTTCAACCGTAATGATTTTTTTGTCCGGCGAATTGATTCTCTCAAGACTGGCGTAGAGGCTCGTGGTTTTACCGCTACCGGTAGGCCCTGTTACGAGTATTATTCCATGAGGACGGTGAATGAGCCTTTCAATGGTCTCCAGTTTTTTGCCTTTGAGCCCGAGGTCCTCCAGGCTGAGCAGCACCGACGACCTGTCCAGAAGCCTCATGACAACGCTTTCCCCCCATATGGTCGGGACTGTTGAAATACGCACATCGACGTCCCTTCCGGCTACTTTTACGCGTATTCTTCCGTCCTGAGGCTTTCTCTTCTCGGCAATATCCAGCTCTGCCATAATTTTTACCCTGGAAATTATGGATGCCTGAAGCTTTTTAGGTACGGATGTGATTTCGTGAAGTATTCCGTCCTTTCTGTATCTCACCGACAATTCCTTCTCAAAACACTCAAGGTGAATATCGCTTGCTTTTTCCTTTACCGCTTGAAACATAAGCGAATTGACGAATCTGATAATAGGGGCTTCATCCTCGGCTTCGAGGAGGTCCTTCGGTTCCTGTATGTCATATTCCGAGATGCCCGCTGAGTCGTCTTCTATTCCCTCCTCAACTTCTTTACCGCGCTCATAGACACGGTTGATGCTGTCGAGAACGACGTGATTCAGAGCCACAACGGGGTCCAGTTCACATTCAAAAAGCGATTTCATCTCATCAAGGGCATACAGATCCAGGGGAGGGGCAAAAATTATTGTGACCCTGCCGTCTTTCTTCTGAAAAGGTATTATCCTGAATTTTTTCGCGAAGCTTATTGGAAGGATTTTTATCAGCTCGGAATCGATGTCTTTTTCCGGAATCGTAAGCGTGTAAGGGAACTCGTAAAACTCCGACAGGACTTCCAGCGTTTCCTCTTCATCCAGAATGTTGGATTTTATAAGGGCTTCTTCAAGACTCTCTCCGTTTTTGGCTAAAATTTGCTCTATCTTGAGGACTGCCTCGGGATTCCTTTCGCTTATTATTTCTTGTATGCTCTTCATGACTGTACGGAAATATCAGTTATCTTCCTCTCTGTTAAATCCCCTCTCCTGTAGAAGCATATTCCGCCTTTGCCTTTCTTCAAGTATGCGCTGCATATCCAGCTCGTTTTCAACAATTCTGGGGGTAAGCAGAATCATCAGGTTAATCTTGGTGCTTTGTCGCTGCTTGAATTTGAACAAGTTGCCCAGGACCGGGATCCTTCCCAGAACCGGCACCCTGTTTTGAAGGACGCTCTCTCTATCCTGAACCAAGCCTCCTATTACGATTGTCTGCCCGTTTTTAACAACCACGGATGAATCCGCCGTTCTGGTCGTAGTTGCGATACCAAACTGGGCGGTATTTAATCCCTGTACCGGTGTATCTCTGATCGCCGACACCTCGGTCAGTATATTCAGGTTCAGAAAATCCCCTTCGCTTATCTGAGGGGTGATCGAAAGTCTTATACCCACGGGCTCTCTCTGAATTGTCTGCACGGTTACGCCGCTGTCCCCGACAGTGCTCCCCGTGGGGAACGGTATGACATCGGCCACGATAATTTCAGCCGGTTCGTTGTCTGTCGTAATAATGCTGGGTGTGGAGAGGACATTCACGTCGGTAAGCGAGGTCAGTGCCTGGAACAGCGCGCTGAATGAAGGGATAGGCGGAATCGGGCCCGAACCGTCGGGGTCTACTTCCTCCCCGACAACGCCCAGGAAAAGACCTGAGAGACTTCCAAGCAGGTTGACGGATGCCTCCGGGTCCGCCGCAACCCCGAGCAGGCTCGGTACGCCCGGCAGCACAGTCCCCCCGAATCCCAGAGTATCGTCATTGACCGTAAACCCTATGCTCAGATTGGTGCCGAATGATCTGAGTTTATCGAGGCTCACTTCCAGTATCGCGGCTTCCACGAATACCTGTTTTCTTCGAACGTCCAGCTCTTCGATAACTTTTTTTATAGTTTCATAATCTCTCTTGGATCCTATAATGATTACAGAGTTTGTAGCCGGGTCCGCTGTAACCCGGATCTCGTCGGTTTCCGCCACAACACTCGATCCCGAAACGGCTCCCCTCTGTATTGCCTGACGTGATAGGGCGGATGATGTTCCCGTAGTGCTAGTTCCTCCGAACGGGGAGGACCCCGCCCCGACTCCCGAGGTTGTCTGCGCTCTTCCCGATGATACCAGAGAGCCGCCCCCCCCTGTGCCTCCGAAAAGACTGGCCAGGACGGAGACGAGCTGTTCAGCGTCGGCGTTGAGCACGCGAATTACAAAAATTCCCTCTTCCGGCTCGTCTGTCTCGACATCCAGTATTTCAATTACGGCCTTAATCTTCGCCATGTCATCGGGGTAAGCGATGATAATGAGAGAATTTGTCCTTTCGTCCGTTATCACCTTGAATCCCACTGCCGCGGATTGGCCGGTTGTTTGAGAGCTGATCGCGGCCTGCGTCTGTCTCTCGGAGCTTCCGGGAAGATTACGCCTGGTGCGTGATGTTGATTGCTGTCTTTGCGTTTGCTGGTTTGTCCGAGGCTGCGCGCTCGAGCCGGATGAAGCCGTGCCCCCGAATATCTCTACTAGTTTGGCCGCTACTTCGGCGGCATCCGCGTTATGTATTTTTATAAATTCTATTTCGGTTTCGACATCGAGATTTTCGATTATCTTGAGCACACGGTTCAGATTATCCACCGTTTCTATGACGATGAGCATATTCATGGCCGGATAAACCACTATGTCCCCCTCACGGGATATTAGCGGTTTCAGAATATTCGCGACTTCGCTTGCGTTCACGTTCTGGAGCTGTATGAGCCTGGTTATGTATCTGTCGGAGGATTCCGCGTAATCGGTTCCGACCTCGGTTGGAATACTGCTGATTTTAATATCTCTTTTCGGGACTACAATATTTGTGCCGTTCTTCTTTACCACCGAGAACCCGTTTAAGCTCAGGATGGTCTCGAAAAGTCTCATTGCGTTTTCTTTTTTGAATCCGCCGGGCGCTATCACTGTTATCTTCTTTCCCTTGACAGTTTCATCGAGTACGAAGTTCTGGCCTGTTATTTCGCTTATTGTCTGGATCAGGTCCTGAACATCCATTTCAGCCTGAAGGTTTACTATTTCACCATCGGTTATGACTATTTCAGGCTTGGTGTCCCCGGTAACGGGTTCGGATTCTTCCGGCTCAGTAGCTTCCTCGAGAGATTGTATTGGTTGTGTGCGTCCGTTTCTGATCTTCTGTCTTTTTTGCTGTCTTTGTAATAGCAGTTCCTGCCGCCTTCTTTCAATCTCCGCCTTGCGTTCCTCTCTGCTCTGTTCGGAGTCGCCGCCGTTTTGCGCTTGCGTTTCATATTCCTCGAGTGATTGAGTCATTATAGTCGAATTCTCAAAGTCATCATAAGAACCGTAGTCCCGGCCGTCTTCGGGGTCTTGCGTATCCTTCCGGGGTATGTCTATATAATCTCCGACAACAATCTGGTCCCCGGTCAAACCGTTTAATTCTTTTATATCACTCACGGATATCTGAAATTTCTCGCCGATCTGCGACAGCGTGTCCCCTGCCTGTATTTTGTAGCTTATATCATCGCTCTTCGAGGTATTAATTCCGGATTCCCGCTCGAGTTCCATTGTTTCGGCGGAATTTTCCCTGATAACCGTTTGTTCGTGGTCGGTATTAACGTATACGTAGAGTGTCAGTAAAAAACCGAGAATCAGAACATTGATCAGCAATCCTTTCATTGTGTAATCCTCACTATGTTAAGCACGCCACTGATAGCCTCATTTGGAATAGGAAGCTCATGTCCAGGACGAATCGGCAAGTCGATAATAACCCGTAATGCCCGCATGTCGGTTTATTTAACAGTGTACTCATATGAGTACTCTTTACCAGCCCTCGTGAAATCTATTGTGAAATAAGATTGTGCTCTGAGCTCCTCGAATACCCCAAGCGCTCTTTCTACATCGTTGAGTTCGACGTTATTTATTCTGTGCAGCGTATCGCCGTTCTTTATGCCGATCTTCCAGAATATACTGTTAGACCTGATGCCGAAGAATCTAAGACCGTCACTCTGAGGAATTACTCTGGCCTGCTGAACTATGTTCGTAGGATCACTCAGTAAATCCTCCAGAAGCTCTCTGCTTATCTCGTATTCACTCTCGCCTATTTTATTTATACCCTCCGAATCCTCAGCCTCCCGGGTATTCCTTTTGCCCGCCGGATTTCTCGATCGCGCCGCTCTTCTGCTCGTAGGTGTCTTGACCGATTTTGACACTTCCTCTCCCAGATTCCTGCACTTAATAGTCTCACGGCCGTTTTTTTGACGCTGGATCACCGCGCTGCAATTCATTACCTCTACCAGCGTCACTTTCTCGGCTTCTATTATATGGATTTCTTCTCCGCCGCTGTAGCCGTTTACTTTATTGTTGGCGGGATTCTTGATAATCGCCTTGGATGAGCCGTCGGAGTTGATTATCGTTCCGAGAAGCACTACATCGAGAGTCGTATCCGGCAATGACTCGCCTTTTCCTCCGTGTGTCGAGTCTTCGGATAAGCCGGAAATGCCGAAAACGTTTCTTTTTAGAATTACATTATAGTAAGTTAAAGGATGACGAACATTGGATACTCTCGCGTCTGTATCTTCCGGAGGCGCGAGTCGCTGTGACGCTATCGCTCCCGATGAAGTAACCATACCCTCGAGTTTTTGATTTACGGTGAGTGCGGCCAGGTAGGCAAGCCCCGTGAGCAGTAACAGATTCACAACCCAGATATACTTTTTTAGAATCGTAACGAACATTTAAGTAGAATAGTTAAATTTACCTAAAAAAATAAAGTTTTTTACTTTATCTGTCAAGCAAAATATCTATGTGTGGAAAAACCGCCGAGAATGTAAATAATTAAGAGCCATCTCCCTGTGCTGCATCGTGCGGTGTATCCCGGTTTCTCGGAAACCACTTCGCGTGCCGCAAAAATGTGTAATGACGTCCCGGTTTAAATAATCACAGGATTACGGGACGTATCCATTTCTCAATCTTACACTTTACTTTCTTTTCATTAAAAATCAATTTCGGTTTACCAGGCATGTATTAATTTAGATTTGTGTTGTTGCCCATTCCGGCAACACAGCACCCGACGAGTTCACTCAACAGATTGTTTTGATACTCCTTCGTTTTCCACCCGAGTCCGTTGTCCAGTATCGAGAAAACAAGAACATCGCCATTTTTCGTAAAAACATATCCGGACAGCGCCCTCACGTTGTTAAGGTAGCCGGTCTTTGCGATAACCCTTCCTTGAACATCGGATTGTCTGAACCTCTTTTTAAGCGTGCCGTCCACGCCGGCTATGGGAAGAGAGTCTATGAAGTCGGTCGATATAAGCCGAGTGCGGTATGCGTAACTGAGAACATCGGTCAGGGTCTCGGGCGATACACGATTCATGAGCGAAAGGCCCGAGCCGTCAACGATTCTGAAGCCGTCTTTTATGCCGATTTCATTGAGAAACTGGGAAATAACCAAAGAACCGTTTTCCCAGGTACCCGGGGCTCCTTTGAATTCCGCTCCGAGCGCTTTTATTAAATTTTCGCCGATTATATTGACGCTGTTTTTATTGTACTCGGTAATGATTGAAGATAGGGGGTCAGAATAGTGGGTATAAAATACTGTTGCCCATCTGGGCACACCCCCTGCGACAACAGGGCCCGAGACCTTGATGCCTGCCTCTTCAATGGCGTTTTTTAATACATTTCCGGTAAGAAGCGCGGGGTTTTTAACCGGAATTTTCAGTATGACGGTCGCCTTGGGCCTGATTCTTCCGCCAAGCACTATTGTCCGGTCATTCTGCCAGGAGGTGGTGAGAGCGCCCTTTTTCGTACTGGTGACAGAATTATTTACCACACTGATCCCGGAACCCGGGGGTTCTATTTTGACGGCGGGTTTCTGCCCCGTTTTTGAGGAATAAACCTTGATCTCTATAATATTATAGTTGAATGAGAGCGCGCTTATGGGAGGACTGTAAAAATCATCGGCCCACTCGGCCTTCCACCCCTGCGCTCGTCTGACATTGCCGAAGAATGAATCGTCGACCGTTATTCCGTCTTTTACCTCTTTGACCCCTCTTTTTTTGAGCTGATAGACTATGTAGCCCAGGTGCGGTCCTGCCAGTGTGGGGTCTCCGTAACCCTTCACGTATAGTCCGCCGTGCAGTACGCCGTCAGATATCCCGCCCCCTGAATAAAAATCAGTTTTGAATCTGTAATCTCTCTTAAGAAGGGAAAGAGCGGCTACGGAAGTGATGATTTTTTCGTTGGAGGCCGGGATGAACAGATTCTGGGCGTTGTGTTTAAAAATGGTCTCCCCAGAGGTAAGCGATTTGACCACTACTCCGAGCTTGCCGTTATTCCTGGCCTCTTTCGGGAGGAGTGTTTCGATTCGTGAGGTGTACGCCTGGTGTGTGGAGTTTACCGATAATGCGGCTTGATAGGAAAATGTAAACAGGATCAGGGCTGGAATCAGGGCTAAAAAAGGTCTCATATCAGGGATAATATTCTAACACCTGCATTTATTCAATGCAAAGGAGTTTATTCATCGAAACGAGTAAATCTGAAATCTCATGGGTATATGCGTATTTGTCTAATATGGCGGCGTTTTTGTCCCGTAAAGGTATCCGATGGCTTAAATTGACATTTATGCTATCTTTTTTCATATGCTCGAATTGGGTTCACGGAAGGACTCATTTCGTATAAGGAGCGATAAAATGCCTTCCAAAAAAGCGGTATTTCTGGATTTCGGCGATACATTGGCGTCGACTGACCCGCCTTACATATTCAGGATTGCTATGGCGATGAGAGAGGCGGGTCTGGATATTTCCGACAGGGAATTTGAGATTGAGTTTTTGAAAGCGGATTATGAGCTCTATTTAAAGCATAAATCCATGGGGGGCATCAGTCCTGAAAAATACAGGGAATGGTTTTTCCCTATCATATATAACTCACTGTTGCCTCCGGACGGAATAGAGAAGTTTCGTCAGAGGGTAAGATCGGCGATGAGCGAAATTGAGTTTACGAGGGCCGCGCTCCCCGGAGTGCCGGAAATCCTGGATGATCTCAGGGGGAGGGGTTACAGGCTGGCTGTCATATCGAACAATGACGGCAGGACCGAGGAGAAGTGCGAGGAGGTGGGGATCAGGGAATATTTCGATCACGTCTTCGATTCTACAAATTTAGGGCTCGTTAAACCCGACCCCGGCATATTCAAATTCGCTCTGGAAAAATTCGGCATTTCGCCCGAAGAGGCCGTGCACGTGGGCGATATGTACGGAACCGACGTCCTTGGGGGCACGGACGCGGGGCTCGATGTAATCTGGTTTAATCAAAGAAAAATAGAAAGGTTAAACGAGAATGAAGCAACGGAAGTGGCTGATTTGGCTGAAATAATAAATCTCATCGATTGAATGCTGCGGGTTTTTACAGGGTCTGAATACCGTATTGCCTCCGCGGGAACAGTTCATATATTTCCATTAACAGGCTTTATAAAAGGTAGGAGCTATGAAAGGCGAGATTAAAATTCTCGGGGCCAGAGAGAACAACCTCAAAAACATAAACGTCTCTATTCCGTGGCATAAATTTACCGTCATAACGGGCTTGAGCGGTTCGGGTAAATCCTCGCTCGCTCTGGACACCCTCTATGCGGAAGGTCTCAGGAGATATATAGAGTGCCTTTCTACTTACGCAAGGCAGTTTCTGGAGCGCGTAGACCGTCCCGATATGGATGACATTTCGGGACTCCCGCCCGCAGTCGCCATCGAGAGCAGAAATACAGTCAGGAATTCCCGCTCCACAGTGGGAACGACCACGGAGGTATATGATTATCTGAGGCTTCTGTACGCCAAAATCGGTAAAACGTATTGCCCTGATTGTGACGCGGAGGTAAAACGCAGATCTCCCGGAGACATCGCGGATGAGCTAATAAAGTATCATGCCGGTAAGAGAGCCCTGATCACCTTCCCCCCCGGAAATCAGAACCTGACTCCGGCAGAGCTTCTTTCAAACGGATTTACGAGAATACTGTCCGGTGAGAAGATAATAGACGTAGAGGAAATAGACGCGCTGCCCAGAGGGACCGAAATTGTTTTAGACAGGGTCGTTCTTAACAAAAAGTCAGTTTCCAGAATTGTGGATTCCCTTGAGCTCGCGCTGGCTGAAAGCAGGCATGTGAACGCACGAATTATCGAAGGGGATATACTAAGATACTCAAAAGATATCGAATGCCCTTCCTGCCATAGACGTTTTAACGAACCGAGCCCTCTTCTCTTTTCCTTTAACAGCCCTCAGGGTGCGTGTCCCGCCTGCAAGGGGTTCGGCAATATCCTGGGAATAGACCCCGATCTGATTGTCCCGAATCCTGAAAAAAGTCTTTCAGAAGGGGTGGTCGAGCCCCTGACGAAACCTTCCCTCAGGCACTATATGAAAAAACTCCTTACCTTTGCCGAAGAGAAGGGAATATATACGGATAAACCGTACCAGGATCTGACCGAAAAGGAGAGGAGCCTCGTATTCGAGGGCGACGGCGGATTTCCGGGCGTAAAGGGAGTTTTCAGGTATCTGGAGGGTAAGAACTACAAGATGCATGTAAGGGTGTTTCTGAGCAAATACAGGTCGGCTTTTAATTGCGATGTCTGCGGGGGATCAAGGCTGGTGAGAGAGGCGCTGTGGGTCAGGGTCGGTGGTAGAAACATAGCCGAGCTTACGGACCTGCCTGTAGAAAAGGTGGGGGACTTTTTTCGTAAACTTCGCCTGAGCGCTTACGAAAAGAACGTTGCAAATGAAATATTGAAACAGATTAATTCAAGGGTTGAGTTTCTTATTAAGGTAGGGCTTGAGTACCTCACGCTCTCGCGGCTCTCAAGGACACTCTCCGGGGGCGAGGCCCAGAGGGTAAACCTCGCCTGTCAGCTGGGTTCTACTCTGACTGAGACTCTGTACATCATGGACGAGCCCTCGATCGGCCTTCATCCTAGGGACGTTGACCGCCTTATTTCCCTTATAAAAGAGCTCAGGAGCCGCGATAACACGGTCGTGGTGATAGAGCATGACTTCGGCATGATCAAATCAGCCGACCATATAGTCGAGCTCGGGCCGCTCGCGGGGGAGAGGGGAGGGGATATAATATTTCAGGGGCCGGTCAAAAAACTTCTGAGGAATTCTTCCGATTCACTTACCAGGAAATATATAACCGGAGACGCAAGGATCGATACCCCGGGGAAGCGGAGGAGGGGAAGCGGCAAGACGCTGACTATTGTCGGAGTAAGCGAGAACAATCTTAAGAATCTCACCGTATCTATCCCGCTCGGGACCTTTATCTGCGTAACCGGCGTCTCGGGCTCGGGCAAGAGCTCGCTTGTAAACGATGTTATCTATTCCGCCCTGGCCCGTAAATTCAGAGGCGACGTCGAGAGGGTGGGAGCTTTCAGCGAGCTCAAGGGCACCGGGCATCTGTCCGATGTAATCATGCTCGACCAGAACCCAATAGGGAAAAGCTCCAGGTCCAACCCGGTCACCTATATCAAGGCCTACGACGAGATAAGGAAGACCATGGCCGGAACCTATCAGGCGAAAGCTGCGGGCCTTACGCCTTCTCATTTTTCCTTCAATGTGCCCGGAGGCAGGTGCGAGGTATGTGAGGGAGAGGGGGTGCAGGAAATCGAGATGCATTTTCTGGCCGATGTGCATGTGACCTGCGAGGAGTGCGGCGGAAAGAGATTTAGAAAGGAAGTCCTGTCCGTGAGGTACAAGGGCAGGAACATCGACGAGATACTGACGCTTACGGTAAATGAGGCAATCAACTTCTTTTTCGAGGTCCCCGCCCTCGGGAGAAAGCTCAAAATACTTCAGGACGTCGGTCTCGGTTACATAAGACTCGGTCAGGCTGCCCCTACGCTCTCGGGAGGAGAGGCGCAGAGGATAAAGATAGCGAGGGAGCTCGGGAGAAGAGGCGGTAAGGATATACTTTATATCCTGGACGAACCGACCGTAGGTCTTCATGCGGAGGATGTGAAAAAGCTCCTCGCGGTGATTAACAAGCTTGTACTGGCCGGTAACACCGTGCTTGTGGTGGAGCATAATCTCGATGTAATCAAGTCCGCTGACCATGTGATAGACCTCGGACCCGAAGGCGGGGAGGCCGGGGGCAGAATAATTGCGGAAGGGACCCCTGAGAGTATTGCGAATTCCTCGGAGTCATATACCGGGCGGTATCTGAAAGACGCGCTGTCCTCTTAGAATTATTCTTTTTTCCCAGTATTTCGTTCCCCGATGAAAATGGGCTTAATTTTAGGCATGGACCGTTTTATTGTATAAAATAATTTATTCCGAGTTGTTTTGTATTTAAAATTCAAAAAGGTATTTGTCTCCTTGAAAAACTTGAAAACCGGAAATTAATCTATATATAAGACTTAAGATTTAAAAAGGGGTGATTTACTATGGCTACCGGAAAAAGGGACTATTATGAAGTGCTGGGGGTGGAGAGAGGCGCGAGCCCTCAGGAAATAAAGAAGGCGTACCGCCGTCTTGCGATGGAATACCACCCGGACCACAATAATGAGCCCGAAGCCGAAGAAAAGTTCAAAGAGCTCTCCGAGGCCTACGGGGTTTTATCAGACTCCGAAAAGAGAGCCCGCTACGACAGCGGAGGCTTTTCCGGGCTTGACGGAATGTCCGCCGAGGACATCTTTAGCGGTATAAATTTCGGGGATATTTTCGGAGGAGGCGGTTTCGGCGGCAGCATATTCGACGAGATATTCGGTTTCGGGCGCAGGAGAGGTCCGGCCAAGGGAAGGGATATAGAGGTGGAGATAGTCGTGCCTTTAAAGAGGATTCTCACCGGAGGGGAGGAAACCGTTAGGTATAGCAGGTCGGTTACCTGTCCCGAGTGCGACGGATCGAGGGCCAGAAAGGGCACGGAGCCCAGAAGCTGCGAGGAATGCGGCGGCGCGGGACAAAAGGTTTATACAACCCAGCAGCAGGGTATGACGTTTCAGCAGGTGGCTGTTTGTCCGTCCTGCCACGGAAGGGGAGTGATAATAGATGACCCGTGCCCGGAATGCAGAGGAACGGGGAATGTAGAACGCGAAAGTGAGATGAAAATCAAGATTCCGGAGGGAGTCGAGGAAGGCATGGCGCTTCGCGTAACGGGACACGGGAATCTGAGCCCTGAGCCCGGCGGCCCTCCCGGGGACCTGATAGTCGTAATCAGAACCGAGGATGACCCCCGGTTTGAGCGGAGGGGCGACCATTTGCACAAGGTGGAAAAGATACACGTCGCGGACGCTGTCCTGGGTACGAAACTCGATGTTCCCACTCTGGTCGGAGAGGTAGAACTTAAAATACCCGCCGGCACACAGCCCGGCACGGTCATGAGGCTTGCAAATGAGGGCCTTCCGAATTTCAGAAGCGGGAGGAGGGGGGATATTTATATAAGGATTCAGGTCGAAATACCCAAAAAGCCTTCTTCCGAGGAAAAGAAATTATACGAGCGGCTAAAGGAATTATCCGCCGATAAAGTAAATTAATATAAGGACGGTCAATTTCTATCGCGAGAAATTGACAAACTCCTCCCCTAATCAGCAGACGGCGTATTTAATTAATAGCTTTCCCACCCGACGGAAAATGGAAAACTAAGCGTGCGGTACTCCTCTGTTCTCTCGATTCCGTATGCGACGTCAAGAGTTACGTGATTTACCTCGTCCGGAATCCGCTTGAAGTAAACATAGCCTTTCACAGCCGCCCTCGGATAGACTATGCCCGGCCTCAGCGCCTCGGTTACCACATCCTTTGTGCTGACCGGTCTGGAGTAGTAATACGGGGCGGGCGGGGAGTACCAGACAGGGCTGTAGGAGTAAAATCCGTAAGGTCTGTAATACGGTCCGTAATAACCCCATGGTCCGCCGCGGTAATAACCACCGTAATATCCCCCTCCTATGCCGATCGATACCCTGGGATAAGAGGGGTACGCGTAAGCTTTTTCCGATGAAGCAAGAATTCCCGCGACAGCCTCCGGCCCAAGAGGAGCGCTCTGCGTCCTGAATTCGTCGAATAGAACGATATCTTCGTAAGTGAAGCTGAGCGTTTTATCCGAAAAATTCTCAATCTCGATATAGAAAGGCGTTACGTAGCTTTCGAGATTGCGCGGCGAGCCCGTCCAGTATGACGGGATAACGGTTACCCTCACCCCGTCCTCGCTCGTGTGAATAGTAGGCGTCGGGTTGAATTTCGGCTCTTGAGGGCGGTAATACCCCGCCGGATAACAGCCGGTTGAAAGTACTGCCAGCATCAAAAGGCTAAGATAAAAAACCGGATGTCGGATAAATGGTTTTAACATTTTGGAAAACTTGACACTTGTTGCTTTACCGAGCACTGGAAAAAGTATAATGAATGAATAGTAGGGTTGCGAGAAATTTTTACCTGACCCGCTTCTGATTTGGATTAAACATCCACATTTGCTACAATAACCATCAAAAATCAGAAGGAGATCGGGAGAAGATGGGTAAATATCCGCCTGGCTTGGACGTTACAGTCGATTATAAATTCATGGACGCTGTTTTTCAGAGGAGGTCGAGACGGTTCGGCATGGGAATGGAGATAGAGAGGGGTCCGCTCTCTTATAAATCCAAGCACGAGCCCGTGCCTCTGACGGAGCTTGAAGAGGCGATTATAGTCTGGAACGGGCTCGGCATAAAAAACATAAACCTGTCGGATTTCCCGCCCCACGTGGGGCTCGATCTCGAAATGCAGTTTACAAGCAGGACGATCCCCGCCCTGGGCGATGTCCACAGAACCGAGCTTTTCTATACCAACGACGAAGGCACTTACATGGTTAAATTGCACGACAAGCAGCCCGATGATTTTAGGGGCCTAGAGGCGCTGAGCCGCGAGGAGAGGGTGGACCGTATACTCGAGCTCTTCAGGGAATCGAGGGTAACGCTTGAAGACAAACGGGCCGATCTTCCTTCCAAGCCCCCTGGTATCGCAGCCCATAACCTCTGGAACGTCAACAAACCGGGGACTACATTGTTTATGCCCGTGACCGATCTTTCCGCGTGCATAATCAACCTGTACTTCTTCTATATGAGGCCGGATCACAGGTTCAACTTCGTCGATGAGCTTCACGGACTGAGACCGCCCGGAACGGCCGAGTGGCTTAAAAAGGGATTTCTCGACGAGGGTAAAAGGATGCCGCTCATAGAGGCCGAGCTAAGATTCGCGAACGGGTATATCGCCGAGCAGGCGTTCATGGGTCAGAACATGGCGCTCACCCTTCAGACTCTTGGGCTCGGGGGATGGCTCTTTAGCGGATTCGCGAGCATGTTCATGCTGGGCGGCACCCCTTTCAACAGGGGACTGGGTTTCAGGTTCACCACACCCGAGATAAAGGGTGAGACGGGCAATCCGAATCCGGTGGCTGTCGGCAAGGACGGTTTATTCGAGGCGTTCTGCCCGCCTTACTATAAGGATATGGGTGAGGCGGTAGAGGCCTTTAACGATGCGAAATGGACCAACTGGGAATCCCATACAATGCCGTACAAAAATCCCGAGGGGATTCTCCAGGAAGTCGAGAGGCCGAGCAGGGAGGAAATTCAGGTCGTAAAGGATATATGCAATTACGTATACGATACCTACGGACGATTCCCGGCGTTTTCGGATCCGATGTTCCTCAGGTTTATGGTACAGGCTCACCACCTGGATCTGGACTTCTATGACGAGTATTATCCGCCGGGGGCCTATACCGAGAATCACAAGAATCATTTCAAACTGTGGCACCCGGAGATTCCCGACCCGTTTGAAAAATAAGACTAACTTAATCGCAGGTATCAGGTTGATGAAAGGGACGATTGCGATAACGCTCGCAATAACCGGTGAAATTGATAAATGAAAAAAATCTATGTAAGCGCTCGATATCCGGGAGGCTCGATTGAGCGGCTGAAAAAAAAGTACGAGGTCAGCGAGTTTTCGGGAGAGTGCCTGCCAACGAGAAAGGAGCTTCTCGAGGGCGCCCGGGGCTCCTCAGCCGTAATAACGACCGTTTCAGATGCGGTCGATAAGGAATTTATCGATATGCTCCCCGATCTGAAGATAGTCTCCAACTGCGGCGTGGGCTATGAGAACGTAGATGTGGATTACGCGACTAAAAAGAGAGTAATGGTCACCAACACCCCGGACGTGCTTACGGAAACAACAGCCGACCTGGCATGGGCGCTGCTGATGTCCGCGGCGAGAAGGGTGGTCGAGGGGGATGCCCATGTCAGAGGGGGCGAGTTCAAATGCTGGCACCCTTCGCTCCTCATGGGGCGCAACGTACACGGTAAGACGCTCGGCATATTCGGTATGGGGCGTATAGGCACGGCGGTGGCGAGAAGGGCTTCGGGTTTTAATATTAGCGTTATCTACCACAGCAGGAGCAGAAAGGAAGAATCCGAGAGAGAGACGGGGGCGGTGTACGCGGATTTTCCCCGGCTGCTCGAAGAATCCGATTTCATTGTTATTACATCCCCTTTAAATGAAGAGACGAGAGGGCGTTTCGGACTTGAGGAATTCCGTAGAATGAAAGCCACCTCGATTATAGTAAACGTCGGCAGAGGGCCGATAATAAAAGAAGACGAGCTTGCGTCAGCCCTCCGGGACGGGCTCATATGGGGGGCGGGTCTCGACGTGTACGAGAATGAGCCTCGGGTGAACAGCGAGTTGCTCGGGCTTGAAAACACTGTTCTGCTGCCGCATATCGGCAGCGCGTCCCGGGAGACGAGGGAGAGTATGATCGATATGGCTGTCAGGAGCGTGGAGCTGGCTCTGGGGGGCAAAGCTCCCGTGCATCTTGTAAATCCGGAAGTGCTGAAACGGTAATTAGACTCTCCCGGTGGGGGAATTTGCACGGGCTTGATAAATCTCCTTTCTGCCTTAAAAGACCCCGTTACTGGGAATTCAGGGTCGGGAACATGTTCCTGTTGCCGGTGAGTTTTTTTATGGTCTTGAAAATATCGCTCTCTTCGAATTGGGACGGATGTATGGGTTCCGATTCATCATCCTCGAAAATTCTCTCGTAGGAAATCAGGAGCGCTTTTGCCTTTGCAATCTGAAGCTTTGGCGGTTCGTGCGGGCCGCCCAGAAGCGATTCTATCAGCTCTTTGCCTCTATCCTCGCCGTATTCTTTAATGCCCTCCTCGAGAAATTTCTCATAGACTGTATTTGTTGATTCGGGCTCCTTTTTCGCATCGGGGCCGGCGGACTCGTATATCGTAATCAGCTTGTTCGAAAGGCTCTTAATCCTGCTCATGTCTTCATGAATAATATCTATTTTCTCCATGAGTCCGGGCAGGTCGCTATAATCAATATCGGAGAGATCAAAGCCCCGGTAGTTAACCGGTATATCGGAATCATAATCATTGAAATTATCTATCATCCTGGTCACCCTCCTTTAAAAGGTTTATATATTAAAATTCTATGAATTCTCGGTTAAAGTTTCAAGCCCTTTTTTATTTGTCGATCGCCTCACCTCCTGTCACGCCTTATGACCGGCTGAGATTTAAGACTGATTTTTATCCTTTCTCTCTTGCGTTTTACCGGCGCCGGACCCGAATAATGATTTAAAGGGCATCTTCAGTATAAAGAGAAGAACGGACGGGCGCAGAAAAATAGACGTAAACTGCCACATGTCAGAAGGGGTAAGGTAAATTTTAGAATCCCACACGCCCATCTGGCCGCTTAAAACAACGAAATCCCCTTCGACTGACGAGTCGTTTACCTTTATTTCAAAGTCACCTGCCGGGCTTGTAACCTTCATGACACCTCCAATTTTAGTAAAGCTGTGAATAGTCTGTTTACATTATCTCACAAAGCCCTGCTGTTTGCCAATAGGTATTCCGGCGCGGATAAATCGGTGAGGCGTGTTTTAAATTGTGGAGAGATAATTGATGTGTTTGTTAGAGAGGTTTACAGAATTGCCTTTTTCATCACGTCCACAGGCGCATCCATTCCGGTCCAGATCTCGAAACTCTCCGCTCCCTGATAAAGAAGCATACTCAGTCCTCCGGATGCCTTATGTCCATTCTTTCGGGCTTCCTCTACCAGTTTGGTCACCGGGGGTTTGTAAACGAGATCATATACGACGGCGCTTTCTTTGAGCGATTCCAGAGGCAGTTCCAATGCGCCCGCCCCTTCCATCCCGGCGGATGTCGAATTTACTATTATGTCCGTATCGAAGACGCGGGATTTTATTTTTTCCTCATCGTTCAGTGCTACCGCTTCTATTTCTACATTTTTAAAATGCGACCGGAATACCGCTCCCAGGTTTTCCGCCTTTCCTAACGTTCTGTTTGCGATACATATCCTTTTGGCGCCGTTCATGCAAAATGCGGACATCACGGCCCGCGCCGCGCCGCCCGCCCCAAGCAACAGAACATTCGAGCCATCGGGCTTAAAGTCGAGGTCTTCCCGGGCCGCTCTCAGAAAACCGCCCACGTCGGTGTTGAAGCCAGAGAGCTTTCCGTCGCTGTTCATGACGGTGTTTACCGCGCCTGTGTGTTTTGCGTCGGGCGCAATTTCATCGAGAAAGGGAATGATGCTCTCCTTGTGGGGAATCGTTATGTTTATCCCCTTTATTCCCAGGGCTCTTATTGCTTCCGCGGCCTGTCCTATGTCTTCAGGATTTACGTCGAAAGCTGCATAAACACAATCTAGTCCCAGCGCCTCGAATGCGCTATTGTGCATTACGGGAGAAAGGCTGTGTCGTACGGGGTGACCGAATATGCCGTATACGTTTGTCGTTGCTTTTACTTTCAATGTTGGAGATTCCTGCCGTTAATATTAACACGTAATATGTTAATCGGATTTCGTCAGGGCCGCTTTTACCCTTTCCACATCTCTTTTTATTTGAGCCACCAGCGCGTCCACGCTTTCAAAGCGCTCTTCGTCTCTTATCCTCTCCACGAACTCGACCTTGATGCGTTTGCCGTAAATATCGGAATTGAAATTGAAAATGTGTGTTTCGATAAGGAGTTTATTTTCCCCGAAAGTGGGCCTGAATCCTACGTTTGTTATGCTGTCGAATTTCTTATTATCAATAAACGCGTGTGTCGCGTAAACGCCTGTTTTGGGGAGTATATCCCAATCCGTTTCCAGATTGGTTGTTGGAAAGCCGATCTTCCTTCCCCTTTTTTCGCCTTCTTTTACCTGACCTTCGATGTAGAAGTCATAGCCCAAAAACTTGGCCGCCTTTCTTGTATCTCCGTTCAAAAGGAGATTCCTGATAGCGGTGCTGCTCACTATTTCATTGTCTATCAGCACGGGTCCTATGACCTCTGTTTCGAACCCGTTCTCTTTTCCTAATTTCTGAAGAAGCTCGGCGTTTCCCTCTCTTTTGTTGCCGAAGGAAAAATCGGGTCCTACGATCAGATGTTTTACGTTGAGCTTGCCGACCAGTATATCCGTTATGAAATCTTTTGCCGGTATTTTGGAGACGTCTTTGGTGAATGTGTAACACGCGGTGTAGTCCACACTTTCTTTTTCAAGCAGCTTGAGTCTTTCCCTGATAGGAACCAATAATGGTACGTCGATATTTTGAAGCACCTTCTGAGGGTGAGGATGGAATGTTATAACGCAGGTGCTGAGGCCCTTTTTCCCCGCTATATCCTTTATCGATTTTATAATCTTCTTATGCCCGACATGGACTCCGTCGAAGTTTCCTATGGTAGCGGATGTATGGTCGTCTATTGGCTCTTCAGGGTCGAATATTACTTTCATAGCGTTAATTATCGGAAAAGATACTGATTCATTTCATATCAATACACGCTTTATGTAAATGGTTTGCGTGAGAGGGTTCTTAGTCCGTAATCTCCATTTTCTGAGCTTTTTGTGCGGGGGAAATGCTCAACTCGGCAGATTTATTTAAATTTCGCCGATTTATAAATGTGGAAAATATTACCATAACGTACTCAAAGTGGAATATTCACGGATAATTTGTGATTAGTTTTAGTCCGGACGAATAAATTCAGAATTAATAGGCATCGTAATTTAAGCGGACGCTTACTTTCTCCAGAACGCGGGCGTTATAAGAACGAGCACGGTGAACAGCTCGAGCCTTCCGGTTAGCATGAGAAATGAAAAGACAACCTTGGTAACGTTGCTAAGGTTGGCGTAATTCCCCGCCGGGCCGACCTCTCCAAGACCCGGGCCTACATTCCCAAGAGTCGCAGCGCAAGCCGAAATTGCCGTAATAATGGGGAGATCCTCGGCCGCCATTACTACAAGAGTGCCGACTAAAAATATAAAAAGGTATATCAGGAAGAAGCTCGTAATACTTGATAGTACGTCTCCACTGACAGGTTTTTTGTCAATTCTGATAGGCACGACCGCTCTCGGATAGATAATTTTATGCATCTCGTTGTAGCCCTTTTTGGCAAGAACCATCATTCGGATAATTTTTATTGAGCCGGACGTGGAGCCGGCGCACCCGCCGAAAAACATCAGGAGCAGAAGAAACCATTTAGCGAATGAGGGCCATAGGTCGAAATTCTCGGTTGCGAATCCGGTTGTCGTGCTTATGGAAAGGACCTGAAAACCGACATATCTGAGGGACTCGAAGAAACTCATATAAACCGACCGCCAGAGCTCAAGGGAGATTACCAGGATCGCGGTTACGTTGAGGAGAAGATAGAACTTGAATTCGGAGTTTTGTGTCAGCCGTCTGAAATTTCCGTGTAAAAGCCAGTAGAGCAGGACGAAGTTTATGCCTGCGATAAACATGAAAACAGTAATAATTACATCTATAAGAGAGCTGTTGTAAGAGGCGATGCTGAGATTTTTCGGTGAGAAGCCGCCGGTTGACATTGTGCTGAACGAATGAAGCACGGAATCGAATACCGGCATTCCCGCAAGTGCGAGAAACAGAACAAGCGCCATGGATAATCCCAGATATACAACCCACAGTTTTTTTGCCGTTTCAGTGACCCTCGGAGTGATTTTTTCAGTTGTAGGACCGGGTGCTTCAAGCCCCATAAGCTGCATGCCGCCCACCGCGAGCCTCGGAAGAATCGCTATTGCGAGAACTATTATTCCCATACCGCCCAGCCACTGGCTGAAGTTTCTCCAGAAGAGGATTCCGTGAGGTAGGGACTCTATATCGGTGATTACGCTTGCCCCTGTTGTGGTAAATCCCGCGACCGACTCAAAAAAAGCGTCCGCAGGATTTGTCAATGCCCCGTAAAGCATGAAAGGGATGGCGCCGAAAACACTCGCACCGAACCATGCTAAGGTGGCTATGAGAAAACCGTCTTTTCTCTCTATTTCATTTGCTGCGTCTGAGGGTCTGGTCAGTTTCTCCAGTGTAAAGCCCAGAGAAGATGTAATGAGAGCCGAGACCACGAATGCCCATAGATCGTCTTCACGGTAAAATAGCGGAAATACCGCCGGGACGAGCATCAATAGCCCCAGAAATTTCAAAATATTCCCGAATATGTGCAATGTGAATCTTAAGTTCACTGGCCTAGGATATTCTCGACTTTTTTTATAGCTTCCGGAAGAGCAAATATAATCACTCTGTCATTGAACTCGGGCATATAGTCTCCTTTGGGTATGATGATCTCGTCGTCTCTGAGCGCGATTCCCACTATCGATCCCTCGGGGAAGTGAACGTCCTTTAGCGCTTTCCCAAGAATTTTAGTATTCTCGTCAATGTTGAATTCGAGAACTTCAGCCCTGCCCTCCTCCACAAGAGCGACGTGCGCCACCCCTCCTATATGGAGGAGACTCAGAATTTCATTAGCTAAAGCAAGCCTCACGCTTATAGCCCTGTCGACACCTATGACCTCAATCAGGTCGATATAGTCCGGTTTCGTGTAGAGAACCGTTGTTCTTTTGACTCCCAGGTTTTTTGCGAGTAACGCGCTGAGGACGTTTTTTTCATCATCGCCAGTAAGGGCCAGGAAATAGTCCGCCGACTCGACTCCCGCCTCTTTTAGAGTCTCCGAGTCCGTGGCGTCCCCCTTGAACACCAGAACCTTGTGAAGCTCCTCTGCCGCTCTTTGCGCCCTTTTCGGATCGTGGTCGATTAGCTTTACCTTTATCCCGTTATCCGAAAGTGTTTTTGCAACCCCCATCCCCAGCCTCCCGCAGCCCATTATTACCACGGATTTTATATATTCCTCTTCCACGCCGAACAATTGCTTAAGTTTATCGAGTACGTCTGTATTCCCGAGGGCAAAGACGTAGTCATCGCTCCTGAGCCTGGTTTCTCCTGTCGGGATAGTTATTCTGCCGTCTCTCGAAATAGCGACGAATATCCAGGCCCTTGCCGGACCAAGGTCCGCGAGCCTCTGTCCCACTATGGGTGTATTTTCCTCCACCTTAAGTTTAAAGAGTTTAATCCTGCCCCTGGCAAGGGTTTCGGATTTCCATGCGAAGGGTGAACTTATAAGGCTCGTAATTTTCTCCGATATGATGGAGCCCGGATTGACTATATCGACTTCCGACTTCTCAAGGGTACCCGGATACTCAAGATAATCCTTATCCCTGATTCGCACGATAATTTTCGGGACCCCTACGTATGCCGAATAGGTAGAAGCAAGTATATTGGTCTTGTCGTCCCCTGAAACGGCGAGCATAACGTCCGCTTTCTCTATTCTGGCTTCCTTCAGCACCTTGGGGTTATCGCCGTCACCTACTATGATAAGCACGTCGAGAGATTCCTTGAACCTGTCGGCCGTCTCCCAGTCCTTTTCTATAATCACTATATCGTGCTCGTGCGAGAGATTTCTGGCAAGGAAAGATCCGACCTGGCCCGCGCCGATTATTACTATGCGCATTTATGCTCAAACCTCACGATCATATAGTCTCTCCGGCCTCAGCGGGGCGTGATTTTATCTTGTAGAGCATTACAAGGCCCAGCAGCACAAGCCCGATTGAAATTAGCTGAGCCTGCGAGAATCCCGGTATGAAGCTTGGAGTGGTGCTTCTGATGAACTCTATAAGAAATCGCTGAACTCCTAAAATAATAAATGTAACAGCCGACAGCCAGCCGGTCGGATAATTCTTCTTCCGAATGCTCCAGAGGAATATGAATATAATCGTCATGCTTATTGTGTCGTACACTTGAGTAGGGTGGACTCTTTCGTATGTAGGAGGGGAGCCGTCGGGGAAGGATATGGCCCAGGGGAGATTCGAGGGAATTCCGTAATCATCTCCGACCAGGAGACAGCCGACTCTCCCTATAGCGTATGCGATTACGAGTAAAGGGGCTATAGTGTCCGTTACTTCCAAAAAGCTGACGCGCTTCATCTGCGTTACGAGCCATATCAGAATCAACGCTCCCAGGAGACCGCCCAGGAATGTAAATCCGGATGCCATGTATCTTACGGGGTCGCCTATAAAGTCTGAAAAGCTCACCTGCTGGTAGAGGAAAAGAAGCTTCGCGCCTCCGAGTCCCCCGACTACGCATGCTATCAGAAGCAAATCGTTCAGATTGCCGTTCATGCCTTTTCGCTTGAATTCCGATTCTCCCAGTATATACGCAGCCAGAAAGGCAATCAGAACCATCACTGAAAATGAAGAAACGTATATATCTCCTATTCTGAATAGAGTGGGGTACATATTTTGCTCCCTTGCGTTATTGTGGAAGATAAGTCTTACATGGTTTGCACCCATCCGCAAACACTAAAACAAACCCGGGAAGGCCGGTTAATCGGAATATTTTCGGTTCGGGCATAGGCGCGCCCTTAAATGAAGTTTCGTTAGTCCCTGATTGGTACCGGATATTTCAAATATTCCCGGACCTGAGCTCGCGTGTTGTGGTAATTTATTTAACTATGCGTATCAGTTTGACCGTTATCCTGCTATTGATAGCTCTGCCTATTCACTCGCTGTCCGGTGAGCGATGTGCGGATTACAGAGAGACGGACATTACACCTCGGGAAATCCTCTCGCATATTAAGTATCTTGCTTCCGATGAGC
The DNA here is from genome assembly GCA_040223695.1 of Deltaproteobacteria bacterium. NCBI lineage: Bacteria > Pseudomonadati > Myxococcota > Myxococcia > Deltaproteobacteria bacterium. The sequence continues at coordinate 58,910 of JAVKFU010000017.1, read as the reverse complement.
TTGAGGGGAGGATGACCGGCGCCATAGGGGGCGACAGGGCTGCGCACTACATTGCCGGGTGTTTCAAGGAATCGGGACTTTTGCCTTTCGGGGATGACGGAACGTACTTTCAAGGATTCCCGCTCTCAGGCGGGGTTGAGCCCGGGAAGTTAAACTCCCTTGCGCTTACTATTAGCGGCGACAAGAAAAAGCTTGAGCCGGGCAAGGATTACTTTCCTCTCGGCTTTTCGGCAAACGGCGAGGCCGCGGGCGGGATAATATTCGCCGGATACGGGATTACCGCCCCCGAGCTTGATTACGATGATTACAGGGGCATCGATGTGGAGGGGAAAATTGTACTTGTCCTCCGCTTTACACCCGACGGGCTCGACATCGAGAGCCCCTTTTACGATTACGCGGACCTCCGTTACAAGGTTTCCAATGCCGAGGAAAAGGGGGCGGCCGCAGTTATATTTACCACCCCCGATTCGGAAGATTCGGAGGATGAATTGAGTTCTTCTCTTTTTCGAACCCCGGCGCCGCGAGCGGGGATTCAGGCGGTGATAGTAAGAAGCGGGATAGCCGAAGAAATATTATCCGCAGCGGGAAAGGAGCTTGGCGAGCTTGAAGAAACGCTCTCGGGAAAAAAAGGTGGTCCTTTCGCTATTAGAGGGGCCGAGGCGGAGATCAGCACGGAGCTGATAGAGGAGAAGAGAGCAAGCGCAAACGTGCTGGGTTTTATACCCGGTAACGACCCGGCTTTGAAAGATGAGGTGATTGTCGTAGGCGCTCACTATGATCATCTGGGCAGAGGCATATGGGAGTACAAAGACCCGGAGAGGGCTGCGGAGGGAGAGATATTTAACGGCGCGGACGATAACGCCTCCGGCGTTGCGGGACTGCTGGAGCTGAGCGAATACTTTTCAGATGCGGATAATTCCATGAAGAGGAGCCTCCTGTTTATAGCGTTTTCGGGAGAGGAACTCGGGCTCCTGGGCTCGACTTATTATATCGATCACCCTGCCGTCTCACATGAAAATACTGTCGCCATGATTAATATGGATATGATGGGAAGACTTAATGAAAATAAACTGATCGTGTTCGGAGTCTCATCCTCCCCCGAATGGCAAAGTCTCATCGCTCAGGCGGGTTCAGGCTTGAATCTGGAGTTGACATTAGAGGATTCGGTGTTCGCACCGAGTGACCAATTGCCGTTTTATGAGCATGAAATACCGGCCGTCCAATTTTTCACGGGTCTCCACGATGAATACCACACCCCGGGTGACGACTGGCAATTGATTAACTCTGAGGGTGAGAAGCGGGTTCTGGCTCTGATTTCAAATCTGATTATGGAGCTGGGTGACCGCAAGGATAAAATAACTTTCTCCGGATTAAAAATCCCAGGGGTTGCTGCTTCCGGGTTTTCGGTGTATCTCGGCACTATTCCGGATTACGCCGGGGCGGGAAAGGGGGTGAGCATAAGAGGCGTAAGGGCGGGCAGCCCAGCCGCCGGGGCGGGTCTTGAGGCCGGTGACAGGATTGTCGGATTGGCCGGGATTGAAGTAGAGAGCATATATGATTTTGGCCGTGCGCTTGAAAGCCTCACGCCCGGTGTCCCTGCGGAAATTGTAATTATCAGGGAAGGGAAACGTATAAAGCTCAACGCCGTACCGGAGAAGCGGTGATTATTTTTATCTTGCAAATATCTGAATTTTTTATTATGCCGCAAATCGTGTATCCGTGATTCCGCTCTATAGAAAATGTGAGAAGAAGCGAATGCATCCGTCAGGGTTTCCAGGGGCTATAGTCGATTTTATGGATTTGATCAAGCGAATAAGCGACCGACCGTGAAAGCTTTTCACCGTACTCGGCGATCCAGTCGGGAGGGGCCTCGGAATAAAAGTCGTTAAGGGTCATCCATTCTCCCCTTGAGATTATTCGTCCGTCCACGACTCTTACCAGAAACGCTGTCATATCCCCCCCGTCCATTGCGTTCAGCACCTCACACTCAGCGTATGAATGGGCGTCCTCGAGCACGGGGCTTCCGGTAACGCCGGTCTTATAACCGATATCCTTGAATTTGTCCCTCTCCCTGCCAGTATAAAAACCGAAGTTTTTAACGAGGCTCAACTGATCTTTTCTTAAAAGGTGTATCGTAAAAGCCCTGCTGTTTATTATGAATCCGTGCGTATAATTGCCTTTCCATATGCCGACCAGAAGCCTTGGCACGGTATGAACTATCGAGGACGTAACCGCCGTTACCGCGATTTGCCCGTTCACTTCTCCGTCCCAGGAACTCGTTATCGCAACCACAGGCGATAGAGACCAGAATATGCCGGCTACAGCCGATCCTTCTTCCTTGCTCATTTTTCATATCCCTCGGTTCGAGAAAATTTATTTGATCCTTAGGGCATCTAATTTTATGTAATAGTGATCACCACTGAAATCCGATCACGACCTGACCGCTCACTATCGGGCTCAGATTCACGTTCTCTTCATCGGGAACTATTATCTTCAATGGGTTTACAATATAACTTGCAGCGTGCAGAAATCCGTTATCTCTCGACTCGAGCCAGTCGGAGGTCTCTTCAAGAACTATTCCCAGCGGGACGCCGATTCCGGGCGTAATAACCAAATCGTGAATGGACGGAGACTGAATTACTCCCTCAATCGTATATTCGAATAGAGTGCTCTGAATAACCGAGCCGAGGGCCGATGTGTACCTGTTATAGCCTTTTGCCCGATAATATAGATATGAATATGCGCCAAACGCCGGGTGAGCGACCCAGTTCGTTTTAAACCTGTCGCCGTCTTTCCATTCGAAATCCCCTCTTCTTTTTCCCTTGTTCTGGAATCCGAAGAAGTTTTTCCACCACGTAAAAGGATTAATAAAAACCTGGTCTTCCTTTCTGTTTATATCAAGCATATTGACCTGTACGATGCGTACGAGCCAAAGGGTGAAATAGACGTTTCTGGTATTGCGGAGAAAATCGTTAAAGTCGGCAAGGGACTTGTCATTGGCTTCTTTTTCCAATACGATATCGGGTTTTCTGTATTCCCTTATGTCTATAAATACGGAGTCGTTTACCGGACTCATCAATATCGGAGGATCTTCGCCGTATATGGTCTGAGAGTATGAATTTGGGCTCAATAGTAATAAGGAGAGGGTCAGGTGAATGACAAAAACGCTAATAAATGTTGAAATATTCATAGGATACGCCGCTCAAATGCATTCACTTTAATGATAACACTCATACAGGGATTTGAATAGAGTTTATTGTCCTCAAAATTTTTCTCTTTTCTTACGTGTACGTTAGTGAGTCTTAGATTAAAATCCCTTGACTTCACAATTAAAATAATGTAATTATCTCAGGTAGAAGTTTCATTTAATTCAGGAGGAGCTTAATGCACAGGCCTTGGTTTATTGCTATAGGTATATGTTTAGTTTTTACACTGCTGATTGCCGCAGGTTGCGGGTCTAATGTCGACAAAGAAATGGCTGATGCCGAAGCGGCTTTACAGGCTGCGAAGGATGCAGGCGCTGAGGGTCTTCCTGAGTATCAGGCCGCCGAAGAGTTGATCGAAAGAGCCAGGGAAATGATGGCGGCAGGCAACACGGCTGCTGCTCGTCAGCTGCTTGAGGAAGCCAGGTTTAAAGCTATAGAGGCGGAGGGAAAAGCTAAAAACCAGGCCTTCGCTTCGAGTGTTGATGTTGAAGCCATGGAGGAAAGTTTGCAGGGCTTGAGCCCGGCAGGGTCGAATTACGGTCTTGTAGACGTATTCTTTGATTTTGACCAGTCTGCCATTACTTTCGACTCCAAACCCGTTCTTGATCAGAATGCGAATATAATCAGAGGGGGCGCAAATAAATTCCAGGTTGTCGTCGTCGAAGGGTACTGCGATGTGAGAGGTACGGAGGAATATAACTTGGCATTGGGTCAAAGGAGAGCTGAGTCCGCTGTGAATTACCTTATCGGACGCGGAGTTCCGCCATCTATGGTTCAGGCTGTTAGTAAGGGAGAAACCGAGCAATTCGCGGTAGGTACGTCGGAATATGACTATCAGCAGAACAGAAGAGCCCATTTCGTTCCGGCGGTATCTTCTCCCAGCTTTTAATCAGGAATGATCTATGAATGCTAAAGTCGTAATCAATTTTGTACTGGCTGTAAGTTGTCTTATGTCGTTAGGATGCGTGGCTACCCAGGGGGATGTAAGTAGTGTGTATGCAAGACAGACGAGGCTTGAGGGCAAGATGGACCGTCTTTCAAGAGAGGTGCAGACACTGAAAACTACTCCGGGCTCGTCTTCAACCGACGTTGAGCTAAGGGAAAAGGTTTATCAGCTTGAAGCCGCTATGAGAGAGCTTAACCAATCCTATTCGAAACTGGAGTCCAGGGTTAATCAGCTCAGTCTGGGGACTGCCCCGATTACACCGGAATCCGAACCTATGGATGTTGCCTCGGTTGGCACAGCCCCGGTGGATGACGAAGCCTCGATATTTAATCAGGGCTACACGGAACTCGGTGAGGGTGATTTCGAGGCTTCCAGGATTCAATTCAGGAAGTTTTTGTCTAAATACCCCAAATCCTCGAAAGCAAATGACGCGATGTACTGGATTGCGGAGTCCTATTACAGGGAAGGCGAATTCGAGGAAGCTATTCTGGAATATCAGAGATTCATCGATACATATCCCAAGGATGACAGGGTGCCTCTCGGATATTTAAAACAGGGGCTTTCTCTTGTTGAAATCGGGAAACAGGAAGAAGCGACATTGTTCTTCCAGACACTGATTGACAAGTATCCGAATTCGGATGAGGCCAAGACAGCGAAAGAAAAAATTACGGAACTTGCAGTTGAGCGTTAAACTGTTTATTATTATGTACTCGTTGAGTACTAAAAAACTCTTAAAGGAGGTGCAGTAGAATGAAAAGGGATAAGCAAGTTGTGTTTTTGGGTATCCCCTTATTAGTTGTTGCATTGCTCTATTTGGCAAGCTGCGCGACACCCCCGCCGACGCAAGAGCTAGCGGCTGCTGAATCGGCAACAGCTGAAGCGAAAGCTACCTGTGAGCAGTGTAAGCAAAGAGTATGTGGTGATGATCCCACAACAGGAGATTATTGTGGAGCTCCTTGTGGTGAGGCAGAGTTGGCAGCTGCTGAGTCAGCTTTGGCCAAAGGTAAGGCCCTTGCAGGCGAATTTTGCAGTGAGCTTGAAGCTCGCAGAATGCTTATCGATGCCAAAGCAAAGGCAGACGAAGCTAAGTTAAAATGTGCGGTACCCCCACCCCCACCACCGCCACCGCCACCGGCACCGGCACCGGAGTTGAAGGATATATTCTTTGACTTTGACAAGTTCAACATTAGGCCTGATGCTGCCGCGGTATTGGAAGAAAACGCGGGGACCTTACAGGCAGATCCTAATCTGACAGTGTTGATTGAAGGTTATGCAGATATTAGAGGTACTCCTGCATACAACCTGAGACTTGCACAGAGAAGGGCTGATTCAACAAAGGCCTTCTTGGTCCAGATGGGAATAGACCCGGCTAGGATCACGACTGCAAGCGGTGGTGAAACAACGCAGTTCGGCGCGGGAACAACCGAAGAAGCCTATCAGCTTAACAGAAGGGCTCACTTCATCGTTACATCGCCGACAGCAAAAGTGGGCGCAAGACTTATATTTCAGTACGCTAACTAATTATAAGTTTTGTCCTGATTGCATATAGATAATTATCTCATCGATTTTAAGAATTAAGTGTAGATGAGAAATTAAATCATGGAGAGAAACTCCTTACGGGGTTTCTCTCCTTTTTTATAATAGAGACAAGTCCGATCTTCTCGGCACTTGACAGCTTTTTATCATCCATGTTTAATACTCCCTGACTTATTGATCTCCACCTTGTCAAGTAAATGAATATCCGGTTTACGAACTCGAAAAGACTTTATAGAATAGCGGAGCGCCTTATGCCGGGAGGGGTTAATAGCCCCGTAAGGTCGTTCAATGCCGTATCCGGCACCCCTGTTTTTGTTTCCAAAGCAAAAGGAGCGTACGTTTATGATGAGGACGGGAATAAATATATTGATTACATGTCCTCCTGGGGACCTCTCATACTGGGACATGCGGCGCCCGATGTAGTAGCTGCGGTAAAGAAAGCGGCGGGAAGGGGCACAAGCTACGGGGCCCCCTGTGAAAATGAAATCGAGGTTGCCAAGCTAATCGTAAAATCTTTTCCTTCCATAGAAATGGTGAGAATGACGAGTTCCGGCACTGAAGCGACGATGAGCGGCGTGCGTCTGGCCCGCGCTTATACGAAAAGGGACTATATAGTCAAGTTCGAGGGGTGTTATCACGGACATGCCGATTATCTTCTGGTACAGGCGGGCTCCGGAGCAACGACGTTCGGCACTCCCAGCAGCCCCGGTGTGCCAAAGGCTTTCACTGATAGGACATTACTGGCCGGATATAACGATCTGGGATCGGTTGAAAAACTTTTCAAAAAGAAGGGGGACAAGATAGCAGCGGTAATTCTTGAGCCCGTTGCGGGCAATATGGGAGTGGTGCCCCCGCAACAGGGGTTTCTTGAGGGCCTGAGAGAGATAACACGCGATTCAGGCGCGCTGCTTGTATTTGACGAGGTAATATCCGGGTTCAGACTGGGAAGAGGCGGCGCTCAGGGGACTTTCGGAGTTGTGCCGGATATCACATGCCTGGGAAAGATAATAGGAGGAGGTCTGCCGGTGGGCGCGTTCGGCGCAAGTAAGGAAATAATGAAAATGGTCGCGCCGGTCGGTCCGGTGTACCAGGCCGGAACACTTTCCGGAAACCCCCTTGCTATGGCCGCGGGGCGCGCGACTCTGACTAAACTTTTTGAAAAAGGGAACTACCAAAAGCTCGAAAGCCTGACGGTTGAGCTGGTTCAGGGGATCACAGAAATAATCGAGAAACTCGGGGTCAAGGCGCAAATAAATTCGATCGGATCCATGTTCACGCTTTTCTTTACAGATGTAAAACCGGTTGATTACCGGTCGGCGCTGATGAGTGATACAAAAAAGTACTCCAAATTTTTTGAAAATTTGCTCAGGGCTGGTATTATGTTTCCGCCTTCTCAGTTTGAGGCGGTTTTTCTTTCACTCGCTCATACTGAAAGGGACATCAAGAGGACGCTTGATGCGGTATACGGATCTCTAAAAAAGATCCAGTAAATAATAGAGGGCTAAGCGTTTAGAAAGCAACAAAAATATAAATGGTTGATGTTTATTGCCATCGGCTTTGAGCTTGGATTTTCTGTCATAGCCGGAATAATGCTCGGGCAATATGTAGACAAGTGGGTTGGAACCTCTACACCCTGGTTTACGATGTTAGGGCTGGTAGCGGGTGTATTTACCGGATTTAGTTTGCTTCTAAGGATGATTAAAAGAATTGATAACGGAAAGGACAGCAAGTCTGTTTAGCATACCGACTATAGGGCGTGTAGAGAAAAGCGGTCTTGTAGTTACCGCGATTTTGTTCGCGGTGAATTATTTTTTGGGATCAAGAGAATTTGCGCTGGGTACGGCTGCGGGCGGCATTTTATTTGTCGCTAATTTCATGGCAATCAGATTTCTCGTAAATGCGCTGGTTTCCAAATCTGCTCCCAAGGCTTTCGCAATTTTCGCTTTTGTTATCAAGATGGCTGTTTTTATCGCTATAGTCATTTCTATATTTTTATTTGCTAAAGTAGATTTGTACGGATTTTTTATCGGTGTTACGGGGGTTGTGGTGGTAATTATCGGAGAAAGTTTAAGAGGGAGCAAAGATGGAACACTTTAGCTGGTTTACGCTCATAGGATTGGGTAAATATGATTACATTCTGGGCTCGATTCTGGTATTGCTCTTTTTAGCTTTTGCCGGGTACAAGATTAAACAAACCCTGTCAAAAGAAGATTCGGTAATGCCGGACGAGAAGTTTTCCCTGAGGACTATATTTGAAATCCTTACAATTGACTTCCTTTTCGATCTGTTCACGAATATGCTCGGCTCAAGGGAACAGGCCAAAAAATATTTCCCGCTGCTTGGCGCGTCTTTCTTCTTTATTTTATTTGCTAATTTTCTTGGGATTATTCCGGGATTCCTGCCCCCCACCGGGAATTTCAACGTGCCGGTTGCCTGCGCTCTGGTTATTTTCGTAATGTACAACTATTATGGGTTCAAAGAAAACGGCATTTCGTATCTGAAACATTTCGCCGGACCCGTATTATTCCTGGCGCCGCTGATGTTCATAATAGAGATAATAAGCCATTTCGTACGTCCCGTATCTCTATCGCTCAGGCTTTTCATGAATATTACAGGGGATCACATGGTTCTGGGTGTTTTTACAAACCTTGTGCATTACATAATACCCGCGATATTCATAGGACTCGGGATCTTTGTATCTTTTCTTCAGGCGTTTATTTTTACCGTGCTGTCTGCGATCTATATTTCCCTCGCGACGGCGCATGAAGCTGAAATTGAATAGAATAAACAAAAATGAATAAAACAATGACCTACTCTACTAAAGGAGGTAAACAAATGAATAAGGCTGTTTCGATTCTGTCAGTATTCGCAGTGGCAGTGCTTGCTCTTTTTGTGCCTGATACGGCTTTTGCGGTTGAGGGCGGAGGAGAGTTGACAAAGCTCGGTCTTGCTCTGGGAGCCGGATTGGGAATAGGGATTGCGGCAGGTATAGCAGGTTTGGGTCAGGGGCGTGCGACCGCGGCTGCTTTAAGCGGTATTGCCAGAAATCCCGGCGCAAGCTCGAAGATTCTCACACCGATGATTATCGGTCTTGCTCTTATCGAATCTCTCGTTATTTATGCTCTTCTTATAGCATTCCTGCTACAGGGAAAAATTTAATCTATAACGCATGCGGGGAGTTTCCTATAACTCCCTGCATGGCAGTTATGCCGCCGCTTATATCCAGAATTTGATATAATATAAAGACGGCATTACCCTTCTAACATGAAGAATATAGTTATAGCTCTTCTGCTGGGCTTTCTGCTTTCGGGGTGCGGGGCGGCCTCGGGAATAATGCAGAAGGACGACCAGGAATCCCTGTCCAAATCCACCGACCTTTATTACAAACTCATAATGTGGAAGTATTATGACAAGGCCGCCCGGTTCGTAGATCCTGCGAAATTAAAGGATTACGAAGGCTTCGTGCTGAGAAACGAGAAGGATCTGAATATAACGAGTTACCAGATTAAGGAAATCGTGTATCTCGTTGACGGCGAGCCGGAGGGAACAGGCACCGGGAAGGAATCCAAAGAGTGTCTGGTGAGGGTATCGTACACCTACTACAAATATCCCTCAGTCTCGGAAAAGAGCGTGATGGTCCAGGATAATTGGGTGCGGAACGGTAAAATTTGGTATGTTTCTTCCGATTACGAAAAAGGAACATTCGAGTAATTCGCTTTTATAGTTAGCTATCGATTAGGCTTTCGAGCGGGTATTTTTTTGATACTATTTCTTTCGCTTGCTTGCCGTTTGTTATTTCCCCCTCAAGCTGCGCCTCTTCCACAAAGTTGAGAATTTCGGAAAACAATGGGCCCGGTTTATAGCCCATCTCTATAAGCTCTTTTCCTCCTATGAGCGGCGCGGGTTTTATCTCCTCGTCCTCGAATTCATCGAACTTCTTCATAATGAAGTCGTAGGCGTCGGTGGAGCCGTGACTCGCGAGACAGTCGGATAGGTGGAGGACCAGGTGTTCCTCAAAATTCGGCATTCCGATAAATCTTTTAAGCGTGCTTTTCTTCATATTAAAAACGTCTTTGAATTTAAGATGCTCTCTCACCAGCTGATAAACTATATCGATCTGTTTATTTGAAAATTTGAGCCTTCTGCAGATTTTTTTAGACATCTCGGCTCCCACCTTGTCATGGCCGTTGAACCTTATCCTGTCGGAAACCGAGAAAGTGGGGGGTTTGCCGACGTCGTGCAGGAGACCTCCCATGGCGAGCTCCGGCGACACAATGCCTGAGGTTTTTTCGTAGATGTTGTCCAGCACCATGCATGTGTGAGTGAATACGTCCCCTTCGGGGTGAAACTCCGGGGGCTGCTCGACACCGTGCATTTCATCGACTTCGGGCAGTATGTATTTAAGTAGACCGCTTTCTCTAAGGAGCGCGAGACCTGCTCCGGGGTTGTTCTGTGATATTATTTTTAGGAGTTCGTCCCTTATTCTCTCTTCGCTTACCCGGGTTATTTCCGGAGCGAGTTTTGTCAGGGCGTCCAGGGCTTTCTCCTCGAGTTTGAAGCCGTATCTCGACGCGAATCTAACGGCGCGCATCAATCTCAGCTTGTCTTCGTTAAAACGCTCGTACGGGTCTCCTATAGCCCTTATTATTCCATTGGTTATATCATCCATTCCCCCCACATAGTCGATTGCTTCCTCGCTCAGGGGGTCGTAGAGCATTCCGTTTATGGTGAAGTCGCGCCTGAGGACGTCTTCCTCTTCGTCCATGCTGTATGTGACCGTATCGGGGTGGCGGCTGTCCGAATAACTCTCCTCTTTTCTGAACGTAGCCACCTCGAACTTACAGTGGCCTACCAGAACCAGTATTACGCCGAAGCTCGCGCCTACTGGCACCGTATGCTCGAATATTCCGGAAACTTCTTCAGGGGTTGCGCTCGTGGTTATATCGTATTCCACGGGCGCGATGTTCATGATCATGTCCCTTGTGCAGCCGCCCACGCAAAACGCCTTATGACCCGAATCCCTCAGCCGGGTAACCACGTTTTTGGCCAGATAAAACAGCTCGCTAAGAAACGGTTTGACTTTTATAACTTTTTTCATTGTTTTAATGTGTAACTTTTATTGTATATTTTACACACTATCCTGCAAAGGATATCCTAAATGATAAAGACGGTGTTTGCATATGAGCGAAAAAACTATACCGGAACTCCTTCATAAGCGGGTAAAAGAACACGGAACGAGGTTACTCTTCCAGCGACGCGACGGCTGGAGCTGGAAACAAATTACCTGGCTCGACTTTGACCGTAAAGTAAAGAATATAGCGTCCTTCCTGATGCATCTCGGTCTGGGGAGGGGCGACAGAGCGTTAATCGTATCCTCGGGCCGTCTCGAAGCCATTTCGGCGGAGATGGCTATATTCCATCTGGGGGGCGTAATCGTGCCTCTTTCAATCGACGAAAGCGTCGAAAAAATAACTCAGGTGGCCAATGAGCTGAATGTAAAACTTATTTTTATCGAGCAGGGGGATGCTCTCGAGGGCCTATTAGGTTCTCTCGACCGAATACCGAACGTGGAGAGGATCGCGGTTTTCCCGGATGCCAGAATCAAGAACGAGCGTATTATCAATTTTAAAAATATTCTCAAATTCGGCCTTATGCATAGGAAAAAACTTCAGGATGAGCTCACGCAGGTATCGAATAATATCGATCCCGACGCTGCCGCCGCTTTCTTTGTCCTGCCCGGCTCCGATAAAACAGGGGTAAAAGAGATATCCCAAAACGAAATATTGACCGCTCTTGAGAAGACCTCGAATAAACACTCCTATTTGAAGGCTGAAGACCAGTCTTTTTCCTGCCTGACGGCAGCGAGCCCCTTTGCCAAATTCATCAATTATTTGACCTTGTATAATGCCAACAGGGCGGCTGTGGCTGAGACCAGAAAGGATTTTTACGAGGACATGCCGGAGGTAATGCCTACCATACTGTTCGAGACGAAGGGGGGGTTGGAGAAGATATGCGAAAACGTCCTTTCAGAACTCAACGGCCAGTCCCCGGAGAAGATGATCAGGGCGGAGCTGGGAGGCAGGATAAACCATATATTCGTTGATTATATGCCAGGAAGTGATTTTGAGATTCTTCTGAGAAAAGCAGGCGTTAATTTGGCAGAGATTCCCGAATTGACCGGGCTTGTCCCCTAATCTTCAGTTTCATTCACCGAACACGTTGCTTTTCCCCTGTTGAAATTTATCAGTATCTCCTCCCCTCGCTTAAGCTCACCGGAGTCTTTGACGATCTTCATCGAAGGGAGCTTATAGGTAATACAGTAACCGCGGCCAAGAACCTTAAGAGGGCTGAGCGCATCCAGTTTTCCGGAGAGAGCGGCCATCTCGGATTCCGCCGTATCGAGCTTTGTCCGGAAAAGTCTTATAAGGTCTGACTGTATCTGATCTACCTCCCTTGCGTGTATCTCGATGCGGTTCTGGAGCGCAAGCGCGATCTTGGCTTTAAGCTCAGCTATGTACTGAAGCAGCTCGGCTTTTTCCCTGACCGCTATCTCTCCGGCCATGGAAGGCGTTGCGGCCCTCATGTCGGCTACCAGGTCGGCGATTGTAAAGTCAATTTCGTGCCCCACCGCGGATACCAGAGGGACGGGTGATTCGGCGATTTTCCTCGCGAGCGCCTCGTCGTTGAAAGCCCAGAGGTCTTCCTTCGACCCTCCGCCCCTCGCGAGTATGATCATATCCAGATTCTCAATCCGGTACAGTCTATCGAGCGCGGCGATAATTTCTCGGGGCGCGAAGTCTCCCTGAACCCTAGCGGGGGAAATCAGTATCTCGAGATTGGGGAATCTCCTGTCCAGAACCTTGAGTATGTCCTTGATTGCGGCCCCTGTGGGCGAGGTCACTATGCCAATTTTTCCCGGCAGGAATGGAAGAGGGCGTTTCCTGTCCTCATTGAAGAGCCCCTCTTTGAGCAGCTTCTCCTTTAACTGCTCTAGCGCGATTGCCTGAGCTCCCACGCCCTTGGGCTCCATGTCCCTGACGTTTATCTGATAGACGCCCTGCCTTTCATAGACCCCTATCTGCCCGCAGCAAATGACCTCCATACCGTTCTCAGGCAGGAATTTTATGTGTTGATTGGACCATTTAAAGCAAACGGCGGATATCTGGCTATTTTCGTCCTTTATGGAAAAGTACCAGTGCCCGCTTGCGTAGTTGCCTCTGAAATTGGAGATTTCGCCCGTGACCCAGACGTATTCGAACCCGATTTCCTCCTCGATCGTCTCCTTGATCCTAGTGTTGAGCTCGGAAACGGTATAAATCCGGCTTTTAAGAATGTCCTGAAAAGACGGGGTTTCTTCCATATCCTAGAAGTATTTTGGATAGGGGTTCATTAGTCAAGGATTATGGTCCGGTTATTCGGTCAGGTTCGGGTGGCTGTTGGAAATCTGCTCTTTAATCCGAGGGTCCAGTTTTGCATTGCCGAGAGTCTTTACAGATGATATCTGCTCCGGGGTGAGCTTCGCGCAGTCCGTTAAATCCGCGCCTTCGAGGTCGGCGTTCTGAAGGTTCGCCAGTCTAAAGTTAACTTGCCTTAGAGTGGCGCGCGCAAGATTCGCGCCGATCAAGTGCGCCCCCTCTAGCGTCGCGCCCTCAAGATTAGCGTCTTCCAGGTTGGCGCCTTCACAATTTGTCCCGTAGAGAGTAGCCTGCTTCAAATTCGCCCCTTTCATATTGCAGCCCCTGCAGAAGGCAAGCTTCATGTTTACGTTTTGGAGGTTTGCCCCCTGAAGGTCCGTTCCGACGAGGTTCGCCCAGGCCAGGTCCGGCTTCACATCCGGATTTTCTTCTCTCCACCTGTTCCACCCGTCCACACCCTTCTTTATTAATGCCACATGTTCCTGATTCGCCATGCGTACAGTTTTCCCGGAAGCTCGATTGATTTTTTTATTGGTCGAAAACTTTCACAGCGGAGTAGATGATGTAAAGAGCGATCAGCAGGAGGATAATCCTCGTCAGAAGTCTCTTGACCCCGCCGACACTTATTCCTATCCGCTCACCACAGTTAGGGCACCTGTCGATCTTCATGCCGATTTCATAACCACAATGTTCACATTTCGTTGTTTTCATTATTTATTCTATTTTATCCTTTTCAGGGCAGGAGCTACAAGATTCGGGTGATACTTGCCGATTTTGTCCGCCAGCATCCCCGTAATATTTTTAATGTCCCACTGCGCCCCTTCTGACATCCTTAAATTAATCAGATGATATAGCTCCCACAGGTCAAAGCTCCCGAGAACCCGCCTGTTATGAGCGTTCGTCACCACATAACTCGCGGTCCCGGGTAATTTTTCGTTCATGAGCTTCACGTAAAGTTCCTCGCTTTTCTCGGTTGCTTTCAAGAGCAGGTCGGCTCCACCGGATTTTTCTATATTGGGCGGAATCGTTATCCCGTGTGAGACGGAGGGGTCCTTGTATATCCAGTTGGTTCTCCTGTGTCGGAGAAGCTGATGCCAGCATGCCTCGCTTATTACAAACTCGGCTTCGTAACTCACGAGCTTAAGCGCGTTTATCGGATTGTCGTATTTGCCCAGTCTTTCTAGAGAGTTTTTTAATATATCAAGCTTGCCGGTTAAATCGGATTTGCTCAATTCCCTGTCTACGTCGTCGTAAGCTGCATCCGAGTGCTCGAAAAGTATCGCGCCTATCATCTTATCGATGGCTGCTTCTTCCGGGTCAGGGGAATCTTTACCCGTCCAGTCGAGAAGCTTTACGCCGCAGCCCGTTTCAGATGGTTTTCCCGCGTTCTCGCCGAAGATTGAGCTTGCCGCGGAAACGAGCCTCCGGCGTGTCCCGGTGATGTATTCGTTTTCGTTCGCGTATTTTACGAGGGTGGGAACCGAAAACCTCACCTCGTCTTTTATTTCCTGAGCCCTCTGTCTTACCTCCGCGTATTTGCTGGAAAGAAGCCCGGTCAGGGAGTCCTCTATGGCCCTTGCGTTTGCCGTCATGCCGAGGTTGGTGAATGTAGCCAGATTGAGCGCGTACCGGGCGTCTTCAAATGCGATCTTCTCAAGCGCCCTGTAATGTGTTTTTTCCTCCATGCCGTCCGGGACCGGTACGGTCTCTTTTAAAAACGCGAACAGTTTGTCGTTAAGCTCTGCATAGATGTCGTACTGATACTCGTTTAACGATATGTATTCTTTTTTTAGTGAAGGTAGACCGTCAAGCTCGCCCGGCATGTAAAAATCTCCCTTCCGTGGCTTCTGATAACGCTGTGAGTATTCCGTAAAGGATATGTACTCGTTTGAGAGCTCAAGAAGGGACGAAAAAAGCCGGGAGACCCTCTCGATGCCCACATGGACCGCTGCGTGCTCGGCCACCGAGGCGTGTCCGTAGTTGAGAACCCATTTTTCGTGGAACTTGGACGCTCTTTCCTGCCCGAGCTGTTCTTCCTGTATAACCACACCAATGTTATCCCTGAAGCTCTTGGGGCTTCTGCTGACGTAGGCGAAGATCACGGCGATTACCTCTTCCGGAATATTGCTTACCGTGTATATGTCCCTATCCACGTTGGATACGTATTTTTCAACTTCAGTCTGGAGCGATTTTTCCTCAGCCATGGGCTCTCCTCGGAATTCAGGCTATAAAATACCAATAGGGGATTCAGGGTTTTTTATTATACCGTTATGAGCTAGGTAATGGTAATGCTTTCTTTCATCTTTTTTAAAATGTATGTCAATACCCGTCCCGGCTTGCCGTATATTACCGCGTCTACATAGTCATCTGCGGGGCTTTCCTTCTCGCTTATGACGACAACCCTGGCGTTTCTCTCCTTGGCCAGGAACGGAAAAGAAGCGACAGGTTCGTTCTCTAGGGACGCTCCGGCAATAAGGAAGAGGTCGGCGTTATGGAGTCTTATCCAGGCCTCCCTGGCCTCCCAATGAGGAGGAGGCTGTCCGGGAAAGGAGACAGGAGGTTTTAACTGGTCGCTCCCGCATTGCATGCATACGGGTATTTCAGCCCCTTTTTCAAGGCTGTTTATTATTTCATCGAGCGAATAGTCCTTCCCGCAGCTTGTGCAGGTAACCCAGAGCACGCTGCTGTTAAGCTCTATCACGGTCGAGCTTCCCGCACGGTGGTGAAGCCCGTCCGTCGTCTGTGTAAATATGCAGTCGAGGTTTCCGAGGAATTCAAGCTCTGCCAACGCTATGTGCGAGGGGCCGGGTTCCGCATTGGCGAGTGCGGGGTAAACCTCCCTGATTTTCCTCCAGTAGTCGGCCCTGACGTCTCTGTTCTCCCTGAAGTTCCTGATATGCGGATTGAGTCTGGGATCCGAAAAATCCGGGAGTCCGCTTTCCGCCGATAGTTCGGCGCCCGTGAGCACTACAATCTTTTGGGCCTCTTTTAGCCACTCTGCAACCGTCCCCGCCGCGTCGTTTTTCATACGCTATGGATTATACAATTTTCATCTGAACCGTGTCAACGAAACGGCGCCTCCGCGAAATTGTTTTACCGGTTGGTATAGAAGGCGGCCCTGAGTGCCGATAGTTTTAGGTACAATACTAGGGACAGACTGATAGAAGTACAGAAAGGGGAAACAACTTGAAATATAAACCTGTAGAAATAACGGAATTCAGCGACACCGCTTTGATGGTGGTATGGGACGACGGTCATGAAAGCATTTATCTGTATGAGGACCTGAGGCACGAATGTCCCTGCGCAACATGCAGACAGCAGAGAAAAACAAGCAAGACAGGCAAAATTCCTTTCAAGAAAACCATTCCGTTACAGGTTAAGCCCCGGGGCATAAAACCGCTCCGGATTGAGCCTGTGGGGAAGTACGCCTACAGGTTCGGCTGGAACGATAAACACGATACAGGGATTTACACCTTTGAGTTTTTAAGGGGATTATGCAGCTGCGAGGACTGCCGTACAGCTGATTAATCCGTTACTCTATTTCAAATACCATATTAACCGAGGCACTCACGGTGATATCTCCGGGCTCGATAGGTGTTGGTGCGGATTCCTCGACCGCTGTTTTACTCAAGGCGTAATCCCTGTATACGGGAGTAGGGTAATCGTAAGAGGGTGATAGCTGAACTATTTTTGTTATGCTTACGCCCGCCGCCTTTGCGACCGTTTCCGCCGTCGCCCTGGCGTCCTCTACTGCCGCGCGGAGCGCCTCTCTCCTGTAATTTGCTCTTTTCGTGGTATCGAATGATAAACTTTCGATTTTGTTCAAGCCCGCTTCCGTGGTCGAATCGATTATTTTTCCTATCTCCTTCAGGTTATGCGCCTCGACTACTATCTGATTGCCGGCCATGTATCCTTTGAATTCCGATTTATTGGCTTGATTATTGTACTCATATACTGGGGACAGGCTGTATCCGGCGGTTGAGACTTTGTCGTCCTCGCCAAGCCGGGCTTTTATTGTTTCCATCACTTTGTTCGTCTTCTCTGCGTTTTCTTTTACCGCCTGGGAGGCGCTTTTTGCCATGGTTTCGACTGAAAGTCTCAAATACGCAACGTCAGCCTCTGCGCTTGCCTCGCCCCTTCCGTTTACGCTCAGCGTCCTTTTCTGATCCCCGCCGTCCTGGGCCCGGCTAACGGAAAGCGCTCCGAATATGAGCGCTAAAAACGCGACCGCTATTACAGATTTCATTTTCATAATTCACCTCTTTTTTGTTTCTCGCCGTCAAATATGATTTTTTTGGTATTATACTTACCTTTACGATCAATTTCAGGAAAAGATTTATTTCTATTTACAAATGCCTCTTTCATGCCTGGTGCCTTCTATTTATAAGCGCGGCCTCCCGTAGAGTCCCGGTACGGCTCTGGCCGTTCGTTCAATTTATCCGGGTACTTTGAAAAAAACCCTGAAATTGCATATAATTAGAAACCTTACAACCATATCCATTATTGATTTTCAATTTCCTTGATGATAATTTTTTGATTGATGATCGAGAAGAAGCTAGAATATAAATTCAAAGACCGCAAGATTCTTAAAACCGCGCTTACTCACAGTTCTTTTGCGAACGAAACTTCTGTTGAGAGTAACGAGAGACTCGAATTTCTGGGTGACGCCGTTCTGGGGTTTATAGTCGCACGGGTACTTTACGACCTTTTCCCGGACGCCGCGGAGGGAAAGCTTTCAAAAATGCGAAGCTCTATTGTAAGCAGGATGAATTTCGCGCATTTCGCCAGGGAGCTTAAAATAGACAAGCAGTTACTTTTGGGGAAGGGCGAGGAGAATACCGGAGGGAGGAAGAGACAATCCAATCTGGCAGGCGCTTTTGAGGCTGTCATAGGGGCGATATTCATAGACGGCGGTTACAAAAAGGTTTATTCCATAGTATCAAAGCTGCTTAAGAATTGTCTTAACGGTAAAGAGGAGATATTTAAGGATTATAAAACCACGCTCCAGGAAGTCGCACAAAGGCAGTTTAAAAAGGTTCCCAAGTACAAGGTGGTTTTGGAGGAAGGGCCTCCTCACGACAAGTGCTTTCACGTAGAGGTGAAGCTGGGCAGAAAATCTCTGGGTAAGGGAATCGGCCGAAATAAAAAGCAGGCAGAACAGGCTGCGGCCAAAGAGGGGCTTAAGAGTGTCGAACTCAACATTTAGTCTGTATGATCAAACTAATCATTACCTTTTTCCCGAAGGCCTAAATCCTCGATTTTTTTAGAGAGCGTGTTTCTGTTGATTCCCAGTAGCTGCGCCGCTTTCTTCTTATTTCCCCCTGTGAGAAGAAGAACGGATTCTATAAGAGGTTTTTCGACCTTCTTGATTATTTCGTCATAGATTTTACCGGAAGGACTGTCGCCTGTGGCTTCGAGCATGTATTTCAATTCATTTGCTACAAATTGCTCCAATGATCCGTCACCCCTCCTGGTTTTACCTTCGAGGTTAGGGGCGGCTTCTGTCAGTGTCTCTTTGGTAATCACACTGTCCGACGTCAGTACCAGTAAGCGTTTTATTATATTTTCCAGCTCCCTTACATTTCCCGGCCAGTCGTAGCCGCAAACCATCTCTTTTGCCTCATCGGATATTGTTCTCTT
The DNA here is from genome assembly GCA_040223695.1 of Deltaproteobacteria bacterium. Classification (NCBI taxonomy): domain Bacteria; kingdom Pseudomonadati; phylum Myxococcota; class Myxococcia; species Deltaproteobacteria bacterium. The sequence continues at coordinate 40,167 of JAVKFU010000017.1, read as the reverse complement.
ACCCACGCCGAGCTCTCTGGAGTACTTATCGAGAAAGTGCTCCATCAACGGCACAACATCCTCGATTCTCTTCCTGAGAGGGGGTATTTGAATCGTAATCGCGTTGAGTCTGTAGTAAAGGTCTTCCCTGAATCTGCCTTCGCCGACCTCTTTCTCCAGGTCCTTATTTGTCGATGCGATAATTCTCACATCCACAGGGGTGGGTTTTTCGCTTCCCAGTCGGTAAAATTTCCTCTCCTCCAGTATGCGGAGGAGCTTTGTCTGAAGCTCGGCCGGCATGTCTCCTATTTCGTCCAGATGGAGAGTGCCCTTGTGCGCCTCCTCGAACCGTCCCTGCTTGGGTAGAGACGCGCCTGTAAATGCGCCTTTCTCGTACCCGAAAAGCTCGCTTTCGAGGAGCTCCTTCGGAATTGCCGCTATGTTAACGGCTACGAGCTTTCCATCCCTTCTCATGCTGTTCGAGTGTATGGCTCTGGAAACAAGCTCTTTTCCCGTCCCGCTTTCTCCCACGACCAAAACCGTTATGTCGCGCTCGGCCACTCTGCCTATCATTTTGTATATGTTGAGCATCGCCTGAGAGCTCCCGACTATATCCTGCAGGGTTTCCGTTTCCCCGGTATCTGACCTGAGTATCTCGAGCTTCTTGGAATTCTCATAGCTGTCGATTGCTCTCTGGACGGTTATCTTTACTTCGTCCAGGTCAAAGGGCTTGGCAATGTAGTCATAAGCCCCCTGTTTCATCGCGTCTATAGCGTTTTTGACGGTGTTCTGAGCGGTTATTATTATTACCGGCGGGTCTATGCCCCGGGCTCGGAGTTCCTTGAGGGCTTCAAACCCGCTTGTATCAGGCATGGTAATATCAAGTATTATTGAGGAAAAATCTTTTGACAGGGCTTTATCGATTGCCTCTTTCCCGTTTTCGGCATACTCCGTTGAATAACCGGCTTTTTCAAGGCATTTGCCGAGTACCCATCTGATGCTTTCTTCGTCGTCCGCTATTAATATTTTTCTTTTCATTTATCTTCTGTGGTTTCTTGCGCGAGAATCCGCATATCGGCAGGATGTATAATGATACACGTAATTCCGATTAATATTAAACATCTAAAATCGGGAGGTAAACCTTGAAGGTCGCGCCTTGTCCGGGTTCGCTATCGACGATGATTGCCCCTCCGTGCTTTGCTACGATCTGATAAGCCAGGAATAATCCCAGTCCCGAGCCTTTCTTCTTGGTAGTATAAAAGGGGCTGAATACTTTTTCCACAGATCCCCGCGGAATGCCGTCCCCGTCGTCTTTTATCTCGACCGACATTGACTTCTGGCCCTTGAGTTTGTGTTCGGTTATCCATCGTGTGGAGATTTCCACGGTGCCATTATCCCCTGCTGCCTCAGACGCGTTTTTTATCAGGTTCAATAATGCTTGTTTAAGAGCGTCCCTGTTGCCGCTCAAAGGGGGGATCGTCACATCGTAGTTCTGTTTTATCTGAACGCGCTTTTCCGGTTTAGACATTGATTCAAGGAAAATGATTTCCATGAGAATCTCGTGTATGTCTATGTGCTCGAAAACTTCCCTGGGAAAGGGCTCAAGCTGCTTCAGTGTGTCGAGCAGTGATCTCAGTCTGTCGGCTTCCTTGGTAATAATTTCCGCGCATTTGATAGTCTCTTTATTAGTCGTATCTCCTGCCAGCAGCTGCGCGGCTCCCCGTATTCCGCTGAGGGGATTCTTGAGCTCATGCGCGAGCCCGAGAATAAGATGCTCGAATTTCGATGCCGATATTTCCTGTATGCTTTTGCTGTTAAGAAATTTTGTTCCGGAAAGGTCTTTTATCTGCAATATGGCCCCTTTGAGGTTTCCATTTTTGGTGAATATGGGAGAAGCCACGGTCTGAATGGAGATTTTTTCACCGCTTCTGAGAACCGGGTTAACCTCTTCACCGAATATCGTCCTTCCCTCATCCATAGCCATAACGGCTACATGCTCGACCTCTTCGGGTAAAAATTGCCTGGAATATTTTCCCCGTGCATTCTGTCTTGCAATCCTGAATGTTGACTCCGCATTGTCGTTCATATCCAGTACGGTGAATTTTTTGTCGATAATTATTATGCACTCGGGAAGGGAGTCGAATATCTCTTTGAAGTTAACCTTTTTAGCCATATGCGTATAAATATCAATCAATTCTCAAGAAAAGAATGGAATTCAACCGGTTATTTTTAGTCTGGGGAGCCATGATTTATTTCACGCGTAAGGCGCGTTTATTTATTCTACCCCCTCGCCGCGCTTAAGATTCCGCTTGCCCGTGATCGACATCAAAGTTCTTCTATCCTGATAAAATTCGTTTTGGAGCTGACCGTTGAGAATCTTCCTATTTCTCTAAGCGCCGAAACCAGGTTCTTTTCTTTCGCCTCATGGGTCATAATCACTACAGGCACGTCTCCTCCCCCGAGATGCCTTCCTTTCTGAATCACCGACTCGATACTTATACCGTGTTTTCCCAGGCTGCCCGTGATTTTCCCGAGGACCCCGGGTTTGTCTTCGGCCTCGAATCTTAAGTAATATTTATTCGTAGTGTCGGTCAACTGTATGAGTTTCGGGGATATTTTTTCATCGTAGAGCCTCGGAGGGGATGAATGCGTGTTCCCGAGACAAAGGTGTTTTGAGATTTGAATTACGTCGCTTACAACGGCGCTTGCCGTCGGCATCATTCCAGCTCCCATACCGTAGAGCATAGTCGGACCCACTGCGTCCCCGACAACGTAAATTGCGTTAAAGGCGCCTGAGACATCCGCCATCTGGGTGCCCTTTTTCACAAGCGTGGGATAAACTCCCGCTTCGAGGCCGTTTTCCCTTGATTTCGCTATTGCCAGCAGTTTTATCTTGTATCCGAGCTCGTCTGCGAAGGCAATGTCGAGTGGGGTAATTCCCCTTATCCCCTCGACATGGATTTTCTTGAATTTTATAAAAGTGCCGAACGAGAGCATAATCAATATGGACAGCTTGTGGGCCGCATCGACGCCATCGACGTCAAACGAGGGGTCGGCTTCCGCGTATCCCTCTTTCTGGGCCTGTTTGAGCACATCCTCGAACTCGGATCCTTCCTCGGTCATCTTTGAGAGTATGTAGTTTGAAGTGCCGTTCATAATCCCGTGAATAGAGAGTATGTTGTTTGCGGCATAACTCTCCTGAGTGGATTTTATTATCGGAATTCCCCCACCGACGCTTGCCTCGAATCCTATATCAACCCCTTTTCGGCTTGCGCTGCCGAAAATTTCCTTGCCGTGGTGCGCGAGAAGGGCCTTGTTCGCCGTAACTACGTGCTTCCCGTTTTTTATCGCGCGGAGCACAAAATCCTTTGCCGCGGTAGTGCCCCCTATAAGCTCGATCACTATCTGTATCGAGTCGTCGTCTATCAGCTCGAGAGCGTCCGTCGTAAGTTTACTCTTCGGGATTCTTACGGGTCTTTTCCTCCCGGGGTCCACGTCCGCTATCTTCTTTAAATTTAGACTTATACCGGTCCTCTTCTCTATTAGACTTTTATTTTGATTAATTACCTTGATGACCCCGCATCCCACGGTGCCCGCTCCGATCAGACCGACATTTATAACGCTCATAAATATTTCTCCTTAACCCTTGGAAGCTATAGCAAGTTTAAGCTAGGAATTATACATTATTTTATTTGACTTTAAACGAAGGAGGCCTTAAATTAATACCGTTCCGCGGGGCCGTAGCTCAGTTGGGAGAGCGCATGAATGGCATTCATGAGGTCGAGGGTTCGAATCCCTTCGGCTCCACCACTATCACAATTTAGAATCTAGTTTGCGTTGTTTCAGCCTGGATGTTATTCCTCTTCCGGAACGGCCAGCTCCCAAATATTACGAATCCTGCCGTCTTTGATTTCAAAGATGGAGATGAACTTGTGTGACTCCACCGGTCCGTCGTCAGGATACAGTCTCTCCGTGTATTTAACCGTGACGTAATCTCCGGTGGCGATAATCATTTCGAAGGGAAGGAATGTGACCTTTTTATACACGGAATTTAACCTCTCTATGTAACCGAGCGTCTGGTCATAATTCCATAGCTCGTTGTTTTTGCGAATTTTAAGCTCGGGGCTCATAAGTCTGGAAAACAGCGAGATGTTTTTCTTTTCAATCAGCTCATGGAAAGCGGAGGTTGTAATTTGTATGTTGCGCCCGCTCAGCTCGGTTTTTCCGGAATCCAATATCTGTATTCCAGCCAGATTTCCGTTTCTCATTACTGCCTCTCACGGTTTTTTAGAGTGAGTGTAGCAGATTAGAAAAAAATACTAAGCTTAATTGAATTCGAATTCCGGACCGGAATTCAGGTCAATTGCCGTAGAAAGTTTTTGTCCTCGGTTCCGAGGGCTGGAAACACGATGAGCCGTAATTGATTTGATACAAAATATAGGGGGCGTTAACTCTGCCTGCTAATCATCAGAATCGGACAATTCGTTTCACGCGCGATTCGGAGGGTCAGCTCCCCGAAGGATTTTTTATATCTTCCCCTGCTCTGAATCCCCAGAATCACGAGATCGCTTTCGACTACGTGGCTCATAATCTGATTCGCTATGTCATCCGCTTTTTCCACTTTGATTTTCAGGTTGCCTTTGACTGCCTGGTCCGCCGCGAATAGAAAAAGTTCTTTCCTGGCTCTGTCCAGGGTTTTCCAGTCGGTTTTTTCCGGCAGGACCCTTAAGAAGGTAATCTCCGCGTTTCCGGCGCGGCTTATGCTTCCGAGAACCCTGGCCAATAGCTCGCCGTGGACGCCTCTTCCCCCTACGGGAACCAGTATCCGCTCGGCTTCATAGATGTGCCACTCATGGGGGGCGCGCAGTATTACGACGTCGCAATTGACGCTGTTTATGAGCTTTTCGAGATTTTTTTCTGTCTCCTTGTCCGTAAATTCGGTAAGTCCCACCAGGAGACTCTCGCACCGGTGGGTCTCGGCCACACGAATGATCTCGGGCCACGGCCTTTTCGCTATTGTAATCAGGGCTTCGGGAGATAGCCCGATATCGAGCGAGGCGGTTACCGCCTCCCTCAGCACTTCCTGGGCGTTAATTACAAGTCCGGTGTGCCGGTCCTGATTCCACTCCTCATCGGTAGTGACAACCGATAGAAGTAGCACTTTACCGTAATGGGGCGGAGCGAGCGTGTTGGCTACGGCCACCATGGGCGCCGCGTTCGTCGGATTGGCAATCGGGACTAGCACGAGCGGGCTTCTTCCCCTTAACCTGACAAGCTCCGGGTCGAACCCTTCCGAGGACGCGTCGAAGATTCGGGCGCTCCTCGCGAACAGGATTAAATACAATACCCCGCCTATGAGCAGCCAGACCAGAGCGATAAGCCCCGCGGCCGGGACCTTTATGCCTTGAAACATTGCGAGTCCGATACAGGCTGCGATACCCAGAATCGTGATATACGGGAATAACGGGGTGCGGAATGATTTTGAGGTGCTGCTTCTTCTCTTTCTGGCAAGTAGTGTCATCCATTGGGCAAGTGCGAATGTCAGAAGGAAAATCAAACTCGCCGCTGCGCCGGCGGAGCCCACATCGGGTATCACGAGCAGTGTAGCCGCAATTATCGCCGCGGTTACGATAATGGCCGCCGCGGGTGTTCCCCGTTTCTCATATATACTCCCGAGGGACCTGGGCAGGGTTCTGTCCCTTGCCATGCTCTGGGCTATACGGGATGCTGCGAGTATATTCGCGTAGAGTGCGGAAAGCATGGAAAGAATCGCAGCCGCCACAACGAGCCAGAATCCGAATTTTCCCAGATAGTTCTCTGCAGTAACCGCGATGATTGCCTCGGGATCCTCCTTACTCAAAGCAGTGATCGACTCCCCTATGTCTGTTCCGGCTACGGTTATTATAAATATGAGCGGGATATATATGGAAAGCGCAATCAGGAGAGAAATTATCATTGCTCTGGGGATGGTTTTCCCCGGATCTTTCACCTCTCCCGCTACTGCCGCGATCAGATCGAATCCCTGAAACGCAATAAACGTATATCCCATAGCCTGTATCAGGCCCAGAGCACCTAAAGCGAAGAACGGTGAATAGTCCGTTCTGATGCTCGACAGGGACTCCTCGGGAAGCGCCCACAGGCCGCCGATAATCAATATGGCGAAAGCGGTAATCTTTCCGATATTTGCAAAACTGCCCCCCCCGCCCGGTCTTCTCACAAGGCTCGCGGTGTAAACAACTATTGATATTATGGCTATTGCTAGAGCCGGCCATTCCGCCTTGTCCCAATTAACGAATTCCCAGGGCAATTGCTCCGCCACGCCCTCCAGAAGTATTGTTATAAAAAGCCCGGCACCGAGCGCGTAAAGGACAGCGGCCACGATGGAGGCGAACCATACGACCCATCCCACTGCGAAAGCGGCCCTTATGGATAAAACCTTTTTCGAGAAGACATACGTGCCTCCCGATTCGGGGAATGCGGCTGATAGCTCGGCAAAGCTGAGTGCGGTTATTAAAGCGATTATACCGTTTAGCGTGAAGGCCAGTATGGCGCTCGGGCCTGTGGTTGCGAAGGCAACGCCGGCCAGAGCCAGTATCCCGCCTCCTACAATTGCCCCTACCCCGACTCCTACCGCGCCGAAGAGGCCCATAGTCCGTTCTGTTTTATTTTCCATTGCTACCTGTACTCAGTTGTATAATATAATATTCTATATATACCATATATATTATTAGGGTGACAAAGGATATTTCGCTAATTTGAAGTATGTTAAGAATGATGGAATTGTCAATTGAAAATGAATACCGATAAAGTTTCTGGAGATTTTGAACGAAATTATTGCTCTTCTCAGCAGAGTTTCTCTAACAGTCTTTTGTATAAGCTTTCCCGTAATCTGGCCTGTAGCGGGCGATTTTGTGAATTGTTAAAGCCACAAAAAGACCCGGGCGCGGTGCGCCGGGCTCAGGGCTTCCTTCGTTCGATTTAATCAATCATTCCAGATGTCGAATCTTTTCAATAAGTAGGACTTGTTCTGTTCGAATGTTTTTGCCTGATCCTGAACTACCTGCTCCGCTTCATCGCTCGACATGTTCATTACCTGCTGACAGTAGCTCTTGGTTCTTCCGAAATAAAGAGGAGTTATTATATCCACAAGCCTTCTCTTGTTTCTTTCCCACTGCTGGTAGACATAAGCGAAATCATAGAGAATCCTGCACCAGAGCTCGGTATCGAATTCGGCCTCTTTGTTCGACTTCCATAGTTCATATATTTCATCGAGCCTGGAAAGATTATCGCCGTTCAGAATTTCATCGTACATAGGTCTGAAATGAGGAAAGCCGTCAACGAATTCTTCATGAAGATCGTTCATGCTTACCGATATCGCCTCTAGCTTGGGCTCTTCATCAATTTTATTGTTTATTTGTATTGCCTGGAAAGGGTTCTCCCTGTGCCAGTTGCGCTCATATTTGCTCATCAGGTAAAAAACCGTGCTGACTACCTGACGGAACATAGGGCCCAGATCGGAAGCAGGGTCTTTGGCCCCGTGTATCTTGGTGCCGAGGTAGGTTTGCACCACTTTGAAGCCTTCGTTTACAGCGCACGTGGTCATCCATATGTCTATGCCGAACCTCGAGACATCTGTTTCCCATACGTCTTCTTTTACATAAAAAGCGGCAAGCTCGGGGCAAAAACCGAAATCCCCGCCTATAGGCTGTCTCACGTCAACGCCGTAAAGGGCGCGCGTTAAGGGATACACGATCTGGTTCGTGATGGTCCCGTCGAATTTATGTCTTCTGTAAAAAGGGGCTACGAATCCCGCGGAACCGTCCAGAATAGGCTCGACTATGAACTTTACCCATTCCGGGGTGATACTCCTGAGGTCGGCGTCAAAGACGGCTATTGCCTTGACTTTAAGCATTAAAGCAAGCTCGAAAACAGCCCTGAAAGACGTTCCTTTCCCCGGAAAACCTCTGTAAATAGTCACCCTTCTGTGAATATTTTCCGGGATCTTTGCTTCGTATGCGTGTTCACGCGTATCATCGAGAGACCCGCCGTCGCTTATAAATATAGCGGATTTATGCTGGGGGAAGTATTGTGATAATCCTTTTGCAACTTGTTCGACTACAAACCCGATTGAGTCCTCGCAATTGTAACATGGTATGCCCACAAGAATATCTACGGATTTTATCTCGTCGACCCACCAGTGCACGTTTCCCCTGACTGCAGATTCGTATTTTCTCATATTAAATCCTTCCTTTTAGTGAGTAAAAGGTATTAATATAACATCGAAACCGGTATTGGAAAATTAAATTTGCTTAAAATGCGGGATAATTCTTTTCACATAAGACAGAATTACACTCGTTGGATCCGGATTCAAGATTAATAATTGCCCGCTCGCCCCGGATTAAGCTCATAACAAGACCGTAGTTCGTAAGCCCCGGATACTTTATAACTTTCCCGGGCTGTCAGTCTTCAAGCAAATCTTGATAACTTTTTAAATACTCCCTGCTCGATTTGCGCCATGAAAAATCTATTTTCATTACGGTTTTCACCAGGTTGTTCCATTCCCGCGTGTTTTTATAGATTGAAATTGCCCTTTTGACCGTGCTGATTAACTCGTCTTCATCGAACTCGTTGAACACAAAGCCGTTCCCGTATTTCTTATCCGCGCTGTAGTCGACGATTGTATCGAGGAGTCCCCCGGTTCCCCTCACAATGGGGATCGTGCCGTATCTGAGCGAAATTAACTGTCCCAATCCGCATGGCTCGAACCTTGAGGGCATCAAAAACATATCACAGCCCGCGTATATCCTTCTGGCTTTTGTCTCGTCGTAGCCTATAATCGCTTTGAAATTGCCGCCATATTTCTGAAGCGCGGCAGTAAGTAATTTCTCGTAGGTTTTATCCCCTGCTCCAAGCACCACGAGTTCGACATCCAGGGCCATCAACCGGTCAAGGGAGTCGACCACCAGGTCAATGCCTTTTTGCTGTGCGAGCCTGGCGACAACACCGATCAGCGGGCTTCTCCCGTTACCGTTTAATCCGAGAAGACCCTTTAGTTTAGCTTTATTCTCAATTTTTCCTCCGGGGTCGTCCCGGTTGTAGTTTGCAAAAAGCGCATTATCCGTCTCCGGGTCCCAGTCGTCATAATCGATTCCGTTTATTATCCCTTTCAATTTCCCCTGGCTCGAAACAGCCTGGAGGACGCCGTCGAGACCGTAGCCGTACGCGGGAGTTTGTATCTCCTCTGCGTATGTCGGGCTCACCGTGGTTACCAGATCGGATGTGATTATTCCGCCTTTCAAGAGATTGACCATGCCGTAAAATTCTAGCTGCTCGGGATTGAAAAGGGATCTGTCAAGCCCGAATCTGTCCAGAAACCCCTGTCCGAATAGCCCCTGATACGAAATATTGTGAATCGTAAAGACAAGCTTCGAGCTTTGAAAAAACGGGTCATCGTTGTAGTGCCTTTTCCACTTGAGGGAAATCGGCGCCATTGCAGCCTGCCAGTCGTTACAGTGGATAATGTCCGGCTTGAAATTTAGCGCTTTTGCCGTTTCCAACGCCCCCAGAGAATAAAACCCGAATCTGACGTCGTTATCCTTATAATCCCCGGCAGGGGTCGTATACACGTATTCACGCTCAAAAAGTTCGTCGTTACAGAGGAGATAAACCGGCACCCCTTCGACCTCGGTCTCTTTTATATTTGCTTTGTAGGGGAGCCAGTCGATTACAACTGTTACCTCTTTTCCCGTGTTAACGGTATTGTATTTAAGGCGTTCGAGGTTTTTTCTGACCTCGCCGTAGTAGGGTAGAACCACTCTCGCGTCGCATCCTGTTTCCCGTAATTTCTTGGGGAGCACCCCGATTACATCGGCAAGCCCGCCTGTCTTTGCGAGGGGCTCCATTTCAGATGCTATGAAAAGAACTTTTATCAAGTGGCATCTCCTTTTCGTTTGTAGAAGCTTGTAATTAGATGATTATTCGGCTGTTTTATATTCATGATGGAATAATACTGGATTTTGAATGATAAACTTACCAGATTTTAATCCCTGCGGTTTATTTCCGTAATTTCTTTCAACCTGCTTTTTATCTCAGGCGTTATATATCCTGGTTTCAGCCTCCATTCCCAGTTGCCTCTTGATGTAGAGGGTTTGTTCATCCTGGCCCCCGCGCCCAGTCCCAGAACGTCCTGCATGGGTATTATCGCGGTCCGGGCGGGAGACTCCATCGCAAGCCTGATAAATTCCCAATGAATTTCCCTCCCCTCTATTTCCCTGTCGATGTATTTACGGAACCGCTCCTTCTCCACATTCCCGGCCTCGGTATTCCACCAGCCCGTGACTGTATTGTTATCGTGAGTTCCCGTGTAGACGACACAGTTCTCGCCGAAATTCTCTGGCAGGTAGTCGCCGTAGGGGAAATCTTCCCCGAATGCGAACAGCAGTATCTTCATCCCCGGAAGGCCGTATCGTCTGATTATTTCCTTAACGTCGGGGGTTATATAGCCCAGGTCCTCCGCTATAAAATTTGATGTATCGTAGCGGTTGAACAGGGTATCAAAAAAGTCTTCCGCGCCCGGGTCAACCCATTTGCCGTTGAGGGCTGTTTTCTCGCCCGCTCTGACTTCCCAGTAAGATACGAACCCCCTGAAATGATCGAGCCTGAGTATGTCGAACATGGATAAATTATGCCCTATGCGTTTGATCCACCATTCATACCCCGTTTCTTTCAATTTCTTCCAGTCATAAACGGGATTACCCCATAGCTGGCCCGTCTCACTGAAATAATCCGGGGGGACGCCGGCGACGAATTTGGGATTTTTTTCATCGTCGAGCTTGAACATACCGGGGTTAGTCCAGACATCCGAGCTGTCGTAATTAATGTAATAGGGAATGTCCCCTATTATTTCAATCCCCCGCTCGTTCGCGTAAGACTTAAGCGAATACCACTGCTCGAAGAATACGTACTGCGTGAACTGAGTGTAGAGAATTTCGGAAGCGATCTTCTCGCGCCATTTATCAAGGGCATTACGGTCTCTGTTTTTCAAATCCTCAGGGAAATCTTTCCATGTGCCGCATTTTAAATTCGTTTTCACCGAGCTGTAAAGGGAATAATCCTCAAGCCAGAATTCGTTCCGGGTGCAAAACTTTTTGAAATCCGGATCGAGCTCCATCCTGTCCCTCACGTTATGGAAAGCTTTTTTTAACAGCAATGATTTGTGCTTGTAAACGGATTCGTAATGAACCCGGTTGTTTTCAAATCTGGGCTTTTCTCCCGGCTCTTCAAAGGACAAGTATCCCTTGTCTATCATCAGTTCGGGGCTTATAAGAATGGGATTGCCGGCAAACGACGACGGGCCGCTGTAGGGTGAATTCCCGTATATAAGCTCGGTCGGGTTAAGCGGCAGCACCTGCCAGTATCTCTGCCCCGTCCGGGAGAGAAAGTCAATGAACTCCCGGGCGGCGGGCCCGAAATCACCGATTCCGAACTTTGAAGGTAACGACGTTATATGCAGCAGTATGCCGCTTTTTCTCTCGTTCATTTTTTCCCGCGGTGCTGATCAAAAATATTTTGCCCCTTCATAATTGTCCGGTATATACAGGCTTTAAGATTGCGAGCGACCTGTCGGCCATACTGTATTTTTCGCCGGAGCTTCTCTCTCCCAGGTTTCCCGAGGTATCCCTGTATGCGGTATCGAGAATTATCCGCCACGTGGTCGAGATCGCTGTGGCCGGGATATTAAAATCAAGCGGCTCGGGGCCCGCGTTAAGCAGGATCATGACCGTATTTTCAAATTCGGGATTCTTTCTTGTTTTTATGGCCTTTATATTGTCGCCTGACTTGACAAATCCGAGAGAGCGGAGCTTCGGGTTTTTCCAGTCGTCTTCGGTCATTTCGCCTCCGTCCGCTCTGAGCCAGGTTAGGTCTTTGTATCCGTTACCGTTGATCGGATGTCCGTGAAAAAACTTCCCCTGTCTCAGTACGGGGTACTGCTTCCGCAGTTGTATTAGGAAGCGGGTGAATTCGAGCTGCCCGGTTTGCGGCTTGTCCAGTCCCCAATCAATCCATGAAATCGGGTTATCCTGACAGTAGGAGTTGTTGTTCCCTTTCTGTGTTCTTCCGAATTCATCTCCCGAAAGAAGCATAGGAACTCCCTGGGACACAAATAGCGTCGCAATAAAGTTCCTTTTCTGCCTTTCCCTCTTTTCGATTATATTCGGATTATTGGTAGGGCCTTCCGTGCCCAGGTTAAAACTAAAATTGTAATTGTTACCGTCCATATTTTTTTCCATATTCGCCTGATTATGTTTTTTTTCATACGTAACCATGTCCTCAAGCGTAAAACCGTCATGGGACGCGAAATAGTTAATACTGGTAAAAGAGCCTTTGTCCCTCAGTTCGTATAGATCGCTCGATCCGCTGATACGGTACGCCATATCGGCTACCTGCATCTCGTCTCCCCGCCAGAAGCGCCTCGTAGTGTTACGGTACTTGTCGTTCCATTCCGACCAGGGATCGTGAAAATTGCCCAGCTGGTAACCTCCGGGTCCGAGGTCCCAGGGCTCGGCTATGAATTTGGTTTCGGATAATTCGGGCTCGTTGTTAATGGCTTCAAAGAGTGGGCTTAACCTGTGGTAGTCAGGGTCTTCCCGGAAAAGCGCTGTCGCGAGGTCGAATCTGAATCCGTCGACGTGCATTTCAGATACCCAGTACTTAAGGCTGTCTATAATAAGCCTCTTCACAGCCGGATTGGTAGAATTAACGGTATTGCCGCAGCCGGTGTAGTTTATATAACGGGCTTTATTTTTACCGTCCAGACGGTAGTATGAGGGATTGTCTATGCCTCTGAACGAGAGTGTAGACCCTCTCCCTCCTCCCTCGGCGGTGTGATTATATACGACATCCAGTATTATCTCGAAGCCTTCCCTGTGGAGGGCCTTTACCATATTTTTAAATTCCCTCACCTGCTCGCCCTCTACGCCCGCGCCGGAAAATCGGGGGTCAGGGGCGAAAAATCCGATTGTGTTATAACCCCAGTAATTGCTGAGCCCGTACTCTAACAGTCTCCTTTCGGACACGCTTTGGTGTACCGGCATCAGCTCTATGGAGGTGACGCCGAGGGTATGGAGGTAATCGAGAACAGCCGGAGCCGTAAGACCGGAATAGGTGCCCCGGAGCTCTTCAGGCACTTCAGGGTGAAGCGCGGTGAATCCTTTTACGTGCAGCTCGTAAATGACTGTTTCGCCCCATGGAATCCTCGGATGGGAGTCGTCTCCCCAGTCGAATGACGTATCGGTGACGATAGATTTGGGCATATAGGCCGCGCTGTCCCTCGAATCGGGAGCGGTATCTTGACCGGGACTGTAGTCAAGATGAATTTCATTCAGTCTTACTATTCCCGCGATTGCCTTTGAGTAAGGGTCAAGGAGTAATTTGTTGTGATTAAACCTGAGGCCCCTCTCCGGATCGTAAGGGCCGTGCACTCTGTAGCCGTACAACTGCCCGGGTTCCAAACCCGGAACGTATACATGCCAGATGTTCCCCGTCTTAGAGTAAACCGGTATCCTTGCCACCTCCGGCTCGGGCTTACCCCTTCCGAAAAGGCATAACTCCACGCGCTCGGCATTTTCCGAATAGATGGCAAAATGCACTCCCTTCCCGTCCCAGGTTGCGCCGAGGGGGTCCGGACTGCCGGGTAAAGTCTTTATCGTTCTACCGGATTCTGTCGCGGATGTATTCAAGATGCTAATTTAACGAAAAATCCCTGTTCAGAATGAAAATTAATTATATTTTACCCCTCGAATTTTAAGAAAAGCACTCCTAACGGAGGGAGATTAAGGTCGATAGCTTCAAAGTTTCCGTCTTTCTTAGACCTCGCGCCGCCGTAATTTCCGACGCCGCTTCCGCCGTAAATTTCCGCATCACTGTTCAAACACTCGCCCCAATGTCCGCCGAGCGGCACCCTGATTCTATAGTTCATCCTCGGCACAGGGGTAAGATTGCATACTACGAGCACAGGTTCTTTTTGCTTCCTGTCTTTCCGTAGGAAAATTATTACGCTCTGCTCATAATCCTTGAAGTCGACCCACTCAAAACCTTCGTAAGAAAAATCGATTTCATAGAGGGCGCGTTCGTTTTTGTAAAATTTATTCAGATCGGCGACCCAGTTTCTCACTCCGCGGTTCAGTGAATTGTCGAGAAGGTGCCAATCGATACTGTTCTCATGATTCCACTCGTTCCACTGGCCGATTTCCCCTCCCATGAAGAGCAGCTTCTTGCCCGGGTGCCCGAACATATATCCGAGGAGCGCCCTAAGGTTTGCGAACTTCTGCCATACGTCGCCCGGCATTTTGTTCAGAAGGGAGCCCTTTCCGTGAACCACTTCGTCGTGGGAAAACGGAAGCATAAAGTTCTCGGTGAAGGCGTAAATAATGCTGAATGTGAGCTTGTTGTGGTCGTATTTCCGGTGCACGGGCTCTTGAGAGAAATACTCAAGCGTATCGTGCATCCACCCCATGTTCCATTTCATTCCGAAGCCCAGGCCTCCCACGTAAGTGGGTCTCGAAACCATCGGCCACGCGGTGGATTCTTCCGCCGTTGTCTGAACATCTGGATAACCGGAATATATGGACTGGTTCATTTCCTTTATGAAGCTTATCGCTTCGATATTCTCGTTTCCTCCATATTCGTTCGGTATCCATTCCCCGTTTTTCCTGCTGTAATCGAGGTAAAGCATGGATGCGACCGCGTCCACCCTGATGCCGTCTATGTGATATTTATCGAACCAGAACATTGCGCTGCTTTTAAGAAATGACCTGACCTCGTTTCTGGAGTAATTAAATATAAAAGAGCTCCAGTCGGGATGAAAACCCTTTTTCGGGTCCGCGTGCTCGTAGAGGTGAGTGCCGTCGAAAAACCCCGGTCCGTGCTCATCGGTCGGGAAATGGGAAGGCACCCAGTCGAGTATAACGCCGATGTCGTATTGATGGAGGGTGTCGATAAGATACATGAACTCCTCCGGGCTCCCGTAACGCCCGGTGGGGCAGAAATATCCCGTTGTCTGATACCCCCATGAGCCGTAAAACGGATGCTCCATAACGGGAAGAAACTCTACATGCGTAAAACCCGTGTCCTTCACATACGCGGCGAGCTTCTCTGCCAATTCCGTGTATTTTAGCGGTCTGTTGTTTTCCCCCGGCACCCTCATCCATGAGCCGATATGCACTTCATATACGGAAATCGGGGAGTCGAGCGAGTTGAATTCGCGCCTTTTTTCCATCCATGAGCCGTCATTCCACCTGTAATCCTGCTCCCAGACTATGGATGCCGTTTTAGGAGGGGTTTCCGCCCTGAACGCGTAAGGGTCGCTTTTGTTAGCCCGGTATCCCTTGTATCGTGAGGCTATGTGATATTTGTAGACGGTGCCTTTCCCTATTTCCGGGAGGAAAGTTTCCCATATGCCGGACTCGTCCGCTCTCGGAGTTAACGGGTTGGCTCCGTCGTTCCAGCCGTTGAAATCTCCTATCACCGATACAAACTCGGCGTTTGGGGCCCATACGGCAAAACGGACTCCCTTTTCCCCATCTTTCTCCGTGACATGTGACCCGAGTTTTTTATACATTTTCGCATGAGCGCCCTGTTTAAAAAGATAAATGTCGTAATCGCTTATGGTTTTCGAGCTCTCATTCATTGTCTCATTTTTCGTCATAGGATTCTTAAGAAATTTGTCTGTCACTGTTCCGATTTTTATTATACACTCTTGGAATAAAAAGATTACAGGCAATATTTATCCGAGCAGTCCGGTTCGAGTATAATTATAATGTTCATGCTTAAAGAATATCGAAGCATTACGGATAGTTTTCATTCGGGATCTGCGCGCCCGGTTATTGTGGAAGGAACCTCATATAGTGGTTGATCTAAATTCTTCGTTAAAAAAATCGGACGATCCTCAGGCCTTCGCAGGCAGGATTCTCTATCACCTCAGATACTCGATGGGCAAAAAGGTTTCCGAGGCCTCAGGTCACGACTTTTTTTACTCCATCTCTCTTGCCATACGAGAGCTGATAATAGACAGAATGTTCGAGACAGAGGAATTTTACGATAAAAAGGACCCGAAGAAGGTTTTTTATCTTTCCCTGGAATATCTTATCGGACGGTCTCTTACAAATAATCTCCTTAACCTGGGGATCTACGATCTCTGCCTGAGGGCGCTTCAATCGATAGGCGTCGATTTTACGGAAATAGTCGAGGCGGAATCGGACCCGGCGCTCGGGAACGGAGGCCTCGGCAGGCTTGCGGCGTGCTTTCTGGATTCAATAGCGACGCTCGGCATTCCGGGATTCGGCTACGGCATAAATTATGATTTCGGAATATTCAAACAAAATATCGTAAACGGCTATCAGGTTGAGCAGCCCGACCATTGGCTCGGGGAAGAATCGCCCTGGCTCATTGAGAGGACTGATGATATTTGCGTCGTTCCTATTTACGGCCAGGTTAAGATCGAGAAGGACGTGGACGGGAATTACAGACCGTTCTGGAGGGATTGGAAATTCCTTTACGGAGTTCCGTACGATATGCCGATTGTAGGTTACGGCACAAGGACTGTGAATTTTTTAAGGCTTTATTCGGCCAGGTCATCGAATGAGTTCGATATGAGGATATTTAACAGCGGAGATTACATGAAGGCGGTGGAGAAGAAGATGACCTCGGAAACAATATCCAAGGTGCTTTATCCTTCGGATACTGTCGAGCAGGGCAAGGAGTTGAGGGTCATTCAGGAGTATTTTCTTGTATCGTGCGCGCTGAGGGATATTGTAAGACGCTTTGTGCGAAAGCACGGCGGTCTGGGGAATTTCGCTTCCAAAGTGGCCATACAGCTAAATGATACTCACCCCGCGCTGGCAATAGCAGAGCTTATGAGGATACTCGTGGATGAAAACGGATTTGCCTGGAACCGGGCCTGGAAAATCACCGAATCCACTTTCGGTTTTACTAACCATACACTACTTCCGGAAGCGATGGAGAAATGGCCTGTATCATTGCTCGAACGCGTCATACCCCGACACCTGGAGATAATATACGACATAAACGACAGGTTCCTTAAAAAGATCAAGTCGAAATGGACCGGGGACTCCGACCGCGTTAGAAGAATGTCGCTCGTGGAGGAGGGGCATCCAAAACATATCCGCATGGCTCATCTGTCGATAGTGGGAAGTCATTCCGTAAACGGCGTAGCCGAGCTTCATTCAGAGCTTATAAAGAAGACCCTGGTCCCGGACTTTTACGAGCTCTGGCCCGGGAAATTCAACAATAAAACCAACGGCATTACACAGAGAAGGTGGCTGCTTGACTGCAACAAGGGACTCACGGAATTAATAAACGGTACAGTCGGCGGGGAATGGGTTACTGATCTCTACAAGCTCAAATTACTCGAGCCTTACTCGGAAGACAAGCATTTTCAGCATGAGTTCATAAAGGTCAAAAGGGAAAACAAGGAAGAGCTTGCGGAGCTGATTCACAAGACGAATCGCATCGTGGTGGACCCCGAAAGCCTGTTCGATGTCCAGATAAAGCGTATTCACGAGTACAAACGTCAATTGCTCAATATAATGCATATTATTCATCAATACCTGAGTATAGTCGAAGACCGAGTAGAGCTGGAGGTACCGAGAACGTACATATTCGCCGGGAAAGCCGCTCCCGGATACTGGGCCGCGAAGCAGATTATCAAGCTCATAAATAATATCGCCAATGTCGTAAATCACGACCCGAGGGTCGGCGATCAGCTCAAGGTGGTCTTTATACCGGATTATAAAGTCACGCTTGCGGAAAGAATAATTCCCGCAGCCGATCTGAGCGAACAGATCTCGACGGCGGGGAAAGAGGCCTCCGGTACCGGCAACATGAAGCTCGCGCTTAACGGCGCCCTCACGATCGGCACGATGGATGGAGCGAATATTGAAATAAGAGAGGAAGTCGGGGAAGAGAACATATTCATTTTCGGACTCCGGGCGGAAGAAATAATGGAGATGAAAAAATCCCACAGCTATAATCCAAAGGAAATATATGACACGAGTACTATTGTAAGGCGTGTAATAGATTCTTTCGAATCGGATGTTTTTTGCAAGGATGAGCCGGGGTTGTTCAAGTGGATTTACGAGGCCTTAATTTTAAACGGCGATACGTATTTCCATATAGCGGATTTCGAGTCCTACGTCAGGACTCAGGAAACGGTCGGCAGCGAGTATAAAAATACTGATGAGTGGGCCAGAAAGGCCATATTAAACGTCGCCCGTATAGGCAAGTTCTCGAGTGACAGGACTATCTCGGAATATGCCGCTGACATCTGGAACGTAAAGGGTTTTCGTACCTGATCTAAAACTGTCGCCGCTCACTTCCTGTCTTTTATATCAATGACAGGCCGCTTCCTGCAATCCCCTCTTCTCTTGCGTTTTCGGATTGACAACCGCACGCGGGTGAGGTTAGATTCTCTCGCAATGACAGGGGACGCTAGGGAAAGATTAAATACAATCCTGAGACAGAACTCGATTCTTCGGGGAAAATTCACGCTCGCGTCGGGAAAAGAGAGCGATTACTACATAGATGCGAGGCTTACAACGCTCCATCCCGAAGGCGTATATCTGATCGGGGAAATTTTGCTCGGAGAGATTAAAAAGTATTCCGGGATAAACGCGGTTGGAGGCCCCACTATGGGGGCGGACCCGATTGTCGGGTCTTTACTCTGTGCCAGCCACCTTAATGATTATCCCCTGAGAGGGTTTCTCGTTCGCAAGCGGGAGAAGAGTCACGGAACGGGCAAGCTCATAGAGGGGAATCTGAAATCCGGAGACAAAGCGGCTATAGTCGAGGACGTGGTTACTACAGGGGGGTCCGTGCTTAAGGCCATAGACGCCGTGAGGGAAATGGGGGCAGAGGTTTCAAAGGTTATGGTAATAGTTGACAGAGAGGAAGGAGCGGACAGAAAGTTTTCGGATATGGGAATCGATTTTTACTCCATTTTCAAAATATCGGAGCTTCTATAGGCTCTGAGTAGATCAACCTATTTCGCCTGATTATTCGGATCTTTTATGCCGAGGCCGTATTCTTCGAGCTTCCTTCTCAATGTCAGCCTGTTGATACCCAGCGTTCTAGCCGCCTGCGAGCGATTCCAGCCGCTTGCATCGAGGGCCTCCTGCAACAGAATAATTTCAGCCTCTCTGACTATTCTGCCGTATATATTCTCATCTTCGCTCGAGTTAAGAAGATCTCTAACGGAGCTTCTGAGCGCTTGCTCGAGGGATGTGTTTTCCTCTTCCCCACTCGAGCGCCGCTTGTTTCCCAATTCCAGATCGTAGGAGGTTAAATAAGGGGTTTTTGTGAACGCAATCGCTTTTCTAATAACGTTTTCAAGCTCTCTTACATTTCCGGGCCAATCGTACTCTATGAGCCTGTTTTGAAACTTGCTCGTGACCCCTCTTATCCCTTTCCCGATCTGACTGCTGTGCCTGCGCGTAAAGCACTCGGACAGGAGCGGAACGTCCTCTTTTCTCTCCTTAAGCGCCGGGAGATGAATCCTCACGACGTTGATACGGAAAAAAAGGTCCTCCCTGAATTTCCCCTCCTGAACCATCCTGTCGAGGTCCATGTTCGTAGCGGTGATTATTCGGACATCGACGGATATCTCCTTGTTAGAGCCTAACCTGTGAAATGTGCCGCTTTGCAGCACCCTGAGGACCTTTGCCTGAAGCGGCAGCGACATATCCCCGATTTCGTCGAGGAAGATAATACCCCCGTCCGCTTCCTCGAATTTCCCCGTCCGAGACGAAACGGCGCCCGTAAACGCGCCCTTTTCGTACCCAAACAGCTCGGCTTCGAGAAGATTCTCCGGGATTGCCGCGCAGTTGAGCACCACGAAAGGTCTCTCCCATCTGGTGCTGACCTTCCATACAGATTCAGCTACAAGCTCCTTGCCGGTGCCGCTCTCGCCTGTGATCAGGACGGGGACATCGACACGTCCCACCTGTCCGATGAGCTTGCATACCTCCTGAAGCATAGGCGAGTCTCCGACGATTGCGCAGGTGACGCTGCTTCCCACGGATTCTCCGGGGAAATTTATAAGGTGCCCGCTGATTTCGGACTTTATTCCGAGAGCCCGGTTTACCGATTCGGCGAGGTTCGAGCTCTCAAGCGGCCTGAAGACGCAGTCGAACGCGCCGAAAGTCATTGATTCTATCAAATACCTCGTCCCTTTTTCGGAGGTGATAACTATCACGAAACATTTATCTCTTAACTTGCCGAGATTGCTTATACCGGAGCTGTCTATGTCAAGCAGTAACACGTCTATATCTTTTACTTCGACTACTTCGTCCGGCTCGGCGCAGACTAGAATCTCTTTTCTGCCGAGTACATTGCCGACCTCCTCGATTAAGTCGGAATCTTTTGTAAGTATTGCAACTTTTCCTTTCATACGTATATTATCTCCGAATGCTGTAACAAAAATATACGGGTTGATTATATAATAATCAACAGGTAGCCAAAAAACCCGATTAAAGTGCTTAAAACCCTGTAAATAGTATCCTGGCATTTTAATTGCATCATAGCCACTACTTTTATAATCAAAACCGTTATATCCATATTTTTCAGGAGATAATTTTTGGATTTAATTCTTCCGTTATCTATTGTACTATCGGCTTTTCTCGCTCTGAACATCGGCGCAAACAATTCAGCCGCGTCGATGGCCACCGCCTATGGGGCGGGGGTAAGGACCAAGAGGGAAGCGACCGTAATCATAGCTATATTTGCGTTGCTGGGGGCTGTGCTGGCAGGCGCTCCGGTTGTAAAGACGCTTGGCAATGGACTCGTGCCGGGCGAGATACTTTCTTCCCATATAGGTCTCGTATTAATAATTTTCATAATTGCGACTTTTTTCGTGTCCTGGGCGAATATTGCCCGCGTTCCGGTGGCAACGACTCACGCGATTGTATGCGCTATAGTAGGCGTAGGTCTTTATTCAAGGTCCTTGAACGCTGAGAAGTTCTTCGAGATTGTCATTTGGTGGGTGTTGACCCCGCTTGTGGCTCTCGTATTAAATTACATGATAGCGAGATTTTTATACATCAGGACACTGAGTTTTTTAACCGATCATTTCTCCGAAGGGCGGATTAATACGATATTGTCTGTTTTAATTACCGTATCCGGTATTTTTATAGCCTTTTCCGCCGGGGCTAACAATTCGGCGAATGCTGTGGGACCTCTGGTCGGGCTTGGTCTCATGTCTCCGGGTATCGGTGCAGTTATGGCGGGCGTTGCGATGGGGGCCGGCGCGCTGCTGCTCGGGGGCAGGGTACTGGAGAGCGTAGGCAAGGAAATAACCGAAATCTGTATATTGAGGGCAATATCGGTTGAATTCATAGCCGCCGTATTGATTCTGGTAGCTTCTTTCTTCGGAGTGCCTGTCTCTTTAGCCGAGATAGTGACATCAGGTATAATAGGTTTTTCTATCGCGCAGCAGGGTTTCACGGTGACAGCGCGGAACAGGCACGTGGTTCGTATAGCTTTCTTCTGGTTTGTAATACCGTTTGTTGCAGTGGGAATGGGGTATGCGATGTCTTCGCTTTATTTCAGATACGACGTGGCGGCTATTATTACAAAGAGTTTCGGTTACTAAAATAACGTGCCGCAATGCCGATTGACTTATACGGGAGGTAATTAGCAATAACTACTTCATCTTCAGTAACCAGGGGGCCTGAGGAACGCGGGGTCGGGAAAAGGAGATTCGACCCTGAAGAGGTGAGAAAACTCAACCTTGAGTTCGCGGACAAAAGCGCACAGGACGTGCTTGAGTGGGCTGTCGATAATTTGCACCCCGGCTTGGCTCTTGCGTCGAGCTTCCAGGCCCAGGGAGTCGTGGCTATCGACATGCTGATGAAGATTAACAGAGAAGCCAGGGTATTTACTCTCGATACCGGAAGGCTTAATCAAGAAACCTACGATGTTATGGACGCTATAAGGAATAAGTACGGAACGAAAATAGAGGTGGTTTTCCCCGATAAAAACGAGGTCGAGGAAATGGTGCGTGAGCGCGGGGTCAATTTGTTCTATAAGGGGAGAGACAACAGGCTCCTCTGCTGTGATATAAGGAAGGTAAGGCCGCTTAAACGCTATCTCGCGGGTCTCGACGGCTGGATTACGTCCATCAGGCGGGACCAGACTGAGAACAGGGCGGGGGCGATGAGATTCGAGCTTGACGAGCTTCACGGAGGGATACTAAAGGTAAATCCCCTGGTCGACTGGACGAGCGAGCAGATCTGGGACTATATACGTGAATATAAAGTTCCCTATAACAAGCTCCACGACATGGGTTATCCGAGCATCGGCTGCGAGCCGTGTACGCGAGCCGTAAAACCCGGAGAAGACCCGAGGGCAGGGCGCTGGTGGTGGGAAAACGACTCGGACAAGGAGTGCGGTCTTCACTTTAACCATGAAGAAAATTCATGATGCGTTTGCCGTCCGCAACTAATAAAGCCCATTATCAGCATCTCAAGCATCTATCGTCTATAAACATGGATGAGTTTTCATTCTTATGGCGTGCTTAGGCATGGTGTATTTCTCTATGATAGGCAGGAAATAACTTGTCATTCGCAGCCTGGTCCGTGATTTATGCCCGGCGGTTTGAAAAGAAGATATTTTTACAACGGCTTACTGAATATTCTCTTCCTCTATCTCTTCTTCCTGTATCTTAAAGGGTATCGGCGAGGCGTGGTGAATCACCATCCTCCAGCCGTCTTCGGTTTTTTCAAATATATTGGTCGATACGGAAACGTTCATCATAACTGGGTCCCTTCTTATATAGGTCAGTTCCTGAATACATGTGACACACGCGGCGTCGCCGTATATGTCTACAGTTACATTGTGGAGTTTGATGCCGAGCTTGTCTTCAGGATCAAATACATTCTCCCAGCTCTGTCTGATCGCTTCCCAGCCCTGAAGCATTATCCAGCCCGGATGAGTGCATCCGGCCCTTTCGTCATGGACGAATACTGTGCTCATCAGCTGAAGGTCTCTCGATCCCAGAGCCTCGTAAAACCTTTTGTTAACTTCGAGTACTTTTTCTTTGTCGGAGCTTTCAGTCATTTTATTCCAGCTATTTTATACCTGAAAATTGAAAAGATTTCTTTTGCTCTTCGATTCTGTTTTTTCAGGGTTTAAATCGCAGGCTGCGTGTTGAGACTTTACTGTATTCGAGGCGTTCCCGGAGAAACACTTTTCTTATCTGTCAAAAAGCGCGAGATAGGTGAGGACGGGCCTGGGCGAACCGCCGATTTGAGACGGAGAAAATTTCCTGTCGGGCGCGATGAATTCAACCCGGACCCCCTTTCCGAGAAGGTCCACAAGAAGGGCCGCAATCCCGCTAATCTGATGCTCCAGTCTATTCTTGTCACTGTCCGGGGTAAACTCAATTACCGCCCCTGTCATCTCGTCGTCGCCCTGCATCTCCCTCACCATCAGCCTCCCGGTTTTGGCGGTCGTTTTCCAGTGAATGAGCCTCGGATTATCCCCTTCGCTGTATTCTTTGATTGACCTCAGGTCGTCCCCGAATCCTGTTTTCTCCGGCTCCCTTTCGCCTGATCTGTCCTCACGCGTTTCCGCCCCCGCGACTGCATCGTCAATCTTTGGGAATACAAGTATTTCGTCGTCTCCGATGTCTACTTTTATCCATTTTTTGAAAAAGCCGAACGGGAATCTGGTCGAAAGTCTTGCTTCCGGAATCCTGTTCCATCCCCTCTCTCTGAAAAGATATCTCACAGTCGCTGTCTTTACAGTGCCGGTCGGCAGATAGGGTATATATCCCTTCTTCCCCTCTATCTCTACTGTCAGGGAATAGGAGGGTATAAGGAATTTTCGGTTACTGAGCGAGAATTTTAGCGGGGCAGGCGTTAAGGCGAACGCGTCTCGGGGGGGCAGCAGATTGACCTCAATCCGCGACAGGTTTGCCATCGAGATTATTCCTGAAGCCACGACGAAGCTCATCATTGTCCCGAAGGTCAGGTAGAGCAGATTGTTACCCGTATTAATGGCCGCAAAACCCACGAACAGGCTCAGGCCGATGAAGGTCACTCCTTCCCTCGTCGGACTGGTTCTCGCCCAATTGTCTTTACCCAGTTTAAGAAGACTCATAATGAGGGACGGAAAGACGGAGGCATCTTCTTTATATCTCCGCCCGCCGCATGCATTAATTATATAGCTCTAACCGGAGTATTTCTTCCGTTATTTGAACATATCCAGTAACCGGCCGAGGGAGTTTATGATATCCCCCTTGACCCTGGATATGTCGTTGTAGATTGCGAGAAACATTATAAAGATGAGAATCGTGAGTCCTATCCGCTGACTTATTTCGAGACTCCTCGGGCTTAGGGGCTTTCTCTTGATACCCTCAATTGTGAGATAGACCACATGCCCGCCATCGAGCATCGGAATGGGAAACAGATTGATAACCGCCAGATTGATGCTGATAAAACATGTGAACTGAAGAAGCTGCGCAATGCCGCTTTCCGCTGCCGCCCCCGATACCTTGGCTATCAGTATGGGGCCCGCAAGGCTCTTGCCCGCCGTACCCAGCGCGATTTTTCCTGTGATGAGTTTATAGAGGAAACCGAACAGCAGTACCACGACTTCCACTATCATTTTCGCGGCTTCCGTTATTCCATTTATTATCGCCTCGAAGAACCCGTATTTTTTTACGATCTCCTCCTGATAGGGGGATATTCCGATGGCTCCCTTTCCCGTTTCGGCTGATTCCTCGGGGGTTATATTTTTTGTAAGCTCATTTCCCTGTCTCTCGATTAGGAGAGTTATCTCTTTGCCGGAATTCTCTTTTATTGTCGATGCCATTTGGTCCCAATCCGTTACGCTTACGCCGTCTATCTCCAGTATTTCATCGCCCCTCTGAAGGTCTGCCTTGTCTGCGGGGGTCCCGCCGAGCACCGATCCCACTTTAGCCTTGATTGGCTCACCGAACCCTATGGCCACTATTCCTTCGGGCGAGGCTTCCGCCTTTACCGGAATTGTCTTTGTCTGACCGTTCTGTTCTACCTTGATGTTCAGCGTAGCGTCGGGATTTGTCTGTAACTGTATGTTCACGTCTTTCCAGTTCGAAACCTCTTTGCCCTCGATCTCAAGGATTTTATCACCCTTTTCAAATCCGGCCTCGGCAGCCGCGGAGTCCGGCCTGACATAGCCGATAACGGGGGCTTTTTCGAGATATGCCGGGACCGTAATACCGATCATGAAAACAATAGGCAGAAATACGAACGGGAGCAGGAAATTCATAAAAGGACCCGCAACCACTATCAACAGCCTGTTAAGTATGGGTTGATTCGAGAACCCCCTGGGGTATTCCTTCTCGGAATACGTTTCAGTGCCCTCGAGATTCGCAGCCCTGGAATTAAGTTCGATTTTCTTGTCCTCTCTTTCAATCTCGAAGGTATATTCTTTCTCCGGCTGCTTTTCAAGGCTGGCTTCCAGCTGTTTCCACTTCGGGTAGGACGTGAGCTCTTCTCCGTCAATTTTAACAATTCTGTCTCCTGATCTGAATCCCGCTTTTTCAGCTTCCGAGCCGGGCATCACCCTATCCACAATAAAATTGCCCTCCGATCCTTCACCGTACATTTTTACGTATCCGCCGAGAGGCAGCGCGCATACGAGGTACTCCGTTTCCCCGCGCTTGAAGCCGAACAGCTTCTTGCCGAAGCCGAGAGAGAACTTCTCCACTCTTACTCCGCTCCATTTAGCGAGGAGAAAGTGTCCGAGCTCGTGTATGAATACCAGAATTCCTATAACAAAAATAAAAGCAATTATTGCCGTCATCTATTCAATTCTCCTAGTTTCTGATTAATGATAAGGTCGTTTCTCTTGCCCAGGCGTCGCTTTCGAGCACGCTGTCGAGTGAGTCAGCCGCCTGGTTCTTATGAAGGTCCATTACCTTTTGCACATTTTTTACTATATCGGTGAAACCGATTTCCTGGGATAGAAAGGCGCGAACCGCCACTTCGTTAGCCCCGTTCATTACCGCAGGCAGCGTACCCCCTTCGTCGAGCGCTCTGAATGCCATTCGGATCGAAGGGAATTTCTCGTAATCGACTTCACGGAAGGTAAGCTCCCCGAAGCTCTCCGGCCTTACTTTATCCCCGTTAATCGAGATTCTCTCCGGATATGAAAGTGCATACGCGATTGGTATTTTCATGTCCGGCTCGCTCATCTGCGAGATAATGGAACCGTCTATATATTCTACCATAGAGTGTATTATACTTTGCGGATGTATCCATACTGTTATCTGCCCGGGGTTAAATCCGAAGAGCCATTTGGCCTCTATGATCTCAAATCCCTTGTTCATTAGTGTAGCCGAATCTATAGTGATTTTGTCCCCCATTTTCCATGTGGGGTGATTGAGGGCCACTTCAACCGTAACATTTTTTAATTTTTCTATGGGGGTATCGAGGAAAGGCCCGCCCGACGCGGTAATTATAAGCCTTTTTACATATTTGGTTCCGCCGCACTCGAGCGCCTGAAAGATGGCGCTGTGCTCGCTGTCGACAGGAATTAACCTCACCCCTTTTTCCTGAGCCGCGTTTGTTATGATTTCCCCCGCGACAACCAGAGTCTCTTTATTCGCGAGCGCTACGTCTTTCCCGGCTTTTATGGCCGATAAAGTAGGCATAAGCCCTGAGGCCCCGACCATGGCTGAGACTACCTGCTCCGTCCCCTCCCACGCCGCTATATCGCAGGCTCCCTTCTCACCGTAAAGTATTTCCACCTTTTGATTGCTCAGATTGCGATATAAAGTGTCGGCAAGTTTTTTCTCTTTGACTGAAACCGCCTCGGGCTTGAATTTCAGAATCTGTTCGCCGAGCGTATCTATATTTTCTCCGGCTGAAAGCGCCAGTACGTTAAATTTCTCGGGATGCCGGGAAATTACTTCGAGGGTTTGTCTTCCTATGGAGCCTGTGGAGCCGAGCACGGAGATGTTTTTCAAATCACTTCCCTTTTTTTTACCTGGTCTCCCGTGAGACCGAATCTCCTCTCTCTTGCCTGGTAGTTAAGTATCGCTTTTATAAAATGCCTTTTCCTGAAGTTGGGCCAGAGCGTTTTTGTGACATAGATTTCCGTATAGGCGATCTGCCAAAGCATAAAGTTGGAGAGCCTCATTTCGCCGCTCGTACGGATAAGAAGATCAGGCTCGGGTAAGTCCACAGTAGAGAGAAATTGGGAGAAATTAGACTGATTTATATTTTCAGGGTTGACTTTGTCGCTCGATGCAATCTGTTTGACCGCGTCCACAATCTCTTCCCTCCCGCCGTAGCTCAGTGCGAGAGTTAATGTCAAATCCCGGCATGCCCGCGTTTTTTCAATCGTATCCGTGAGCACTTCGTGCACGTCGCGTGGAAGCTCCCATAGCCTTCCGATGGCTTTTAGTCTTATCCCGTTTTCAACAAGCTTTCCGCACTCGTTTAGAAGGTAATGTTTCAGAAGCTCCATAAGAGCGTTTACTTCCGCGCGGGGCCTTTTCCAGTTCTGGGCTGAAAACGCATAGAGTGTAATATGTCCGATACCCAGATCCCTGGCCGCTTTTACTACCGAGCGCACCGATTTCATGCCCTCTCTGTGCCCGCTTATGCGGTCGAGATTCTTTTTTTCCGCCCACCTCCCGTTGCCGTCCATTATTACGGCGATATGTGACGGGAGTTTATCTTCATCGATGGATGATTCGAGCTTCCCCTTCATAAGGTATGTAATTATAACACTTCAGGTTCATTAAAAAAGTGGAAATACTTATGCGGGAATTCGGGTCGAAAACTCACTGTTTAAACATTAATTTTGAAAGGTAGGATAGAGGGAACGCGATAAAAACTACTATCAGCAGCACCGTGGATATAACCAGAAAAGTTAGACAGTAGATAAAAAATGAAACGGGAATAAATACAATTTTATACAGGATAAACCAGTCCTTTGAGAGCTGGAGAACAACCGAGCTGTAACTTTGGATAAACCTGCTCAAAACCGTGAATACCATTTCAAACATTTTTGATCCCCGCAACTAATTTATACAATTCCTATCCTCAGTTCAAATTATTGAAAAACGGCAATATTTGTTTGGGCCGGTTAATCGTCTCAACCACAACAACCAGGCGGCGGGCTAATTATACCGAAACTCAAAACAGTCGGCGATTCCCTAACCGCAAGTTGCCACTTATTATATGTTTGGTTAATCTCTAAATATAAGAGGAATAAATAGAGTGAAAATAAACAGAATCATAATTGTTCTGCTCTTGCTCGTCTTTGGCTATACCGGGGCTTTTGCGGATGACGCAACGTATAAAGGACTTTCAAACTTCACAAGGGTTCTGGACCTGATCCAGAGAAACTACGTCGAGGAAGTCGGTTCCGAGGAGCTTACAAACAGCGCCATCGACGGTATGCTGAAGACACTCGACCCTTATTCCGCTTATCTGAGTCCGGAGCGTTACAGAGAGCTTGAAATAGGCACTTCCGGTGAGTTCGGCGGAGTGGGAATGGAGGTATCGGTCGAGAATGGCGTGCTTACCGTAATCGCCCCCATAGAGGGAACCCCTGCCGAAAGGGCGGGTATAAAGCCCAGGGATCAGATAATAGAAATCGAAGGCAAGCCTACAGAGGGTATGGTCGTTCAGGAGGCGGTAAAGCTGCTCAGAGGGCCAAAGGGAACCCCGGTCAACGTTACCATAAGAAGGGAAGGGGAACCCGAGCCGAGGGTTGTCACCCTTGTAAGGGACAAAATTACGGTTAAGAGTGTAAAGCCCGAGCTTCTCGAGAACAACATCGGCTATATAAAGCTTACTCAGTTTCAGGAGAATACATCACAGGAATTGAAGTCTGCGATCGATGAGCTTCAAGCTCGGAACGGCGGGGATTTAAACGGTATAATACTTGACCTCAGGAACAATCCCGGAGGACTGCTTGCAGAAGCAATTGACGTAGTTGATGAATTCATAGACAAGGGCCTTATAGTTAGCGTTAAAGGAAGGGATGAGAATCAGTCAAGAGAATACTTTGCGACTAAAAACGGCAGTTTCCAGCGGTTTCCGATTGTCGTCATCGTAAACGAAGGCAGCGCGAGCGCATCCGAAGTTGTCGCTGAAGCCCTTCAGGACAGCAAAAGGGCGGTAATCCTCGGCACCAAAACATTCGGGAAAGGGTCCGTTCAGACGATAATCAAGCTCGAAGACGGCTCGGGACTTAAACTCACGACGGCTAAGTTTTACGCGCCGAGCGGTAGATCGATAAATGAAGTGGGAGTTACGCCCGATATCACCGTCCAGAATGACAACGACCACGACAAGCAGCTTGAGCGCGCGGTCAATATTTTAAAAACCTCCGGTGTAAATACAGCGATTCCCAAGGGATAGGGAGCTCCCCTATATTGCCTAAAACGCCCAAAAAGAAGAATAAGACAACAAGACCGTACAAAAGGAGAAGAAGCAAGGGTAGCCGAACCGGAAGAATATTCGCGCTCACATTCGGATTTATCGTCCTGATCTCGCTCAGCTTATACGGGTTTTATTATCTAAAAAATAATACGTCCTCCGATCCCGGAGGGCCTTCCGCTTCACAAATCAGCGGACTTATAGGCGATGCCGACGACAACATAGCCGGAGCTTTTTTCGATTTGGGGATTTCCCTCAAAGACGTCAAATCCAAAAAGGTTTATAAAAAAGAGAAGGAAGGGGTCAGCTGGGAATATAAAGAAATTAGAGTAGGGGTTCCGCAGGGGCCTTCCGAAGAGGAATTAAAATCAGTTTTCAGTAAATATCTATCGAAGACGCCTGCTTTGCAGCAGAAGTTCGGCAGTGCCGGAAATTCGCTGACTGCCGAAATAAAAATTAATGATTACGACACCCACCGAATCACATTTGCGTTTCCCGCGCAGAAACCTGCACCGGAAAAGATTGTAAAAGACGGGGCGATTCCCGAGCCGAAAAGTGCGGACGTCGGGGAGACCCCGGATAGCTCGAAAGTGCTGCCATACAGTACGTCAATCAGGCCCAAGGTCGTAATTATAGTTGATGATATCGGTGTAAACAAAAAGCAGATCGACGCGCTTCTCGAATTGCCGGGACCCGTCACGTTTGCCGTTCTGCCCAATCTCTCTTATTCGGATTATGCGGCGGAAATGGCCAGGAACGAGGGTTGGGAAGTGATTCTTCATTTGCCCATGGAGCCAAAGGAGTCTTCCGGTTACGTCGCAGCAGACGCCGGGGAGAGCGTTCTGCTTGTTGGTGTCTCAAAGAAGGATATTCTGGCAAAGCTCAATGAGAATCTGTCATCCGTGCCTTATGTCAGAGGAGTCAATAACCATATGGGGTCAAAGTTCATGCAAAGTGAAGAACTCATGAAGCTGGTTCTGAAGGAAATAAAGGGCAAGGGGCTGTTTTTTGTGGACAGTATGACTTCGAGCGACAGCGTGGGTTACGAAACAGCGGCAAAAATGGGGATGAAAACCACAAAAAGAGACCTGTTCCTGGATGATTCATCCAAGGGGTCCGGTTACGTTAAATCCCAGATTGAGAAACTGGTAAAGATTTCCGAAAAAAAGGGTTACGCGATCGGAATTTGTCACCCGTATCCGGATACGATAAAAGCGCTTTCCGAGATGCTTCCCCAAATTAAAAACAAGGTTGAATTAACGACAGTTTCCAATATTTTAGACGACAGGAGAGAGGTCAGTGAAAGATAGAACAATATATTCTCCCCGGAGGGATAATAACAATGGGACTTGTTGACGATGTAAGAAAGAGACGGGATTCCTGGATAAAGAGATTCGAGGAACACCGTCAGGAAGAATATGAGACAGACAGTAACACGGACCCGGAAAAGGAAGAGAAAAGGATCATGGAAAACCGGAGAAAAGTCGGGGTCTTTCCCAAAAAGGATCAGGACGACTGAACGGATCAGATTCTGCGTCTAGCGCACTTGACAATTTAGCGCTAATCCTTTAGCTTGTTTTAGTTAGAGTTTCGAATATCAGGAGGGATTTATTAATGCCAGGAATTGTGGTCGGAAACAATGAGAGCATAGACAGTGCGCTTAAAAGATTTAAAAAGCAGGTTGAAAAAGGAGGTGTTCTGTCCGAGGTCAGAAGACGGGAGTTCTATGAAAAGCCGAGCGAGAAGAAAAAGAAAAAGCTTTTCGCCGCGAAAAAGCGCATTGTAAAACGCTCGAGAAGAAACTAGCATCTTAATAAATATACATACAGATCAATACCGGTAGGGGGGACACTACTTTGTATGCAATATTCCACGAGATCAGGGCCGGGGCCCTTTCCTTTGAGAATCCGAACATCACGAAAGAAACCGCATTACTTATAGATGGTAAATTTTAACAATGACGGTGTTGTTAAAGAGATAAAAAGGAGGTTGAGCATTTTAGACCTCATAGAAAATTACACATCTATTAAAAAGGTGGGAAAGGGTTACGTAGGGCTTTGTCCTTTCCACGACGACCACAATCCTTCTATGCATGTGGATGAAGAAAAAGGTTTTTTCCATTGTTTCAGCTGCGGAGCCGGCGGAGATATTTTGGCATTTTACATGAGATATAACTCCATCACATTTCCCGAAGCGGTATCAGAGCTCGCAAAGCGTGCGAATATAAAAGTTGAAAAGCCCACTGTCGGTCCCAAGCGTAAATCCCAGGCCGGCGCCTTATTAAAAATTAATTCCGTGGTTTCCGGATTCTATAAAAGGGTTTTACTGAAAAGCGGGAAAGCCGGGGCTGCGAGGGATTATTTGAAATCCAGAAAAATCCCGTCGGAAACTATAGAAGAATTTAATCTCGGCTATGCACCCGAGGGCTGGGACCATCTTGTAAAATATTTGCAAAAGCACAACATTCCGCTAACGCTTGCCGAAAAGACAGGTCTTGTCGTAAAGAAGAATAACGGCGAGGGTTATTATGACAGGTTCCGAGACAGAATAATGTTCCCTATCGGTAATGTCGAAGGCAGGGTTATAGGTTTTGGCGGCCGTACTGTGGAAGGCGAAGGCGACCAGCCGAAGTACATAAATTCTCCCGAATCCGAAATCTATCACAAAAGAAGGAATTTCTACGGACTGGATAAGTCGAGAGACCACATAAGGAAAAACAATAGGGCAATAATAGTCGAGGGTTATACGGACTTTTTGTCTCTTTACTCGGCAGGAATAAAAAATGCGGTTGCCACGCTGGGAACTGCGCTCACGCGCGATCATGTGGTGATTTTGAGGCGTTATACCGATAGATTTGTTGTTGTGTTCGACGGGGACGAATCCGGCACTAAGGCCGCGGTAAGGTCGCTTGATATTTTTCTTGAAGAAGGTCTGTTGCCTAATGTGGTTTTATTGCCCGGGGGAAAAGACCCTGATTCCTTCCTATCCGAGGATGGCGGGGACGAATTTATTCGCCTGGTGGAAAACTCGCCGAGTCTTCTTGATTTCTACATAGAAAATACAATAAGAGAATGCAGAAACGGCAATATGTCTTTAAAAAGCGGTGTAGGAGAAATTGCAGCTATACTTATGATGGTGAATGATCCTCTCCTCAAAAGCAGCTATATTAAAAAAACAGCCGAAAGGCTCGGGCTCAGGGAAAACGAGGTTTCTTCGCTTATTAAGCGGAAAAAAGCGCCCGGCGGGATAGGGGACGCCAGGGCCGTCAGCGCAGCGAATAACCATGAAAGATTGCTGCTTACCATCCTCTTGAAGTTTCCTCAACTGTCTTCGATAATCGCCGGATATGATTGGCACGGTTTGATTTCCAACGTTGAAGTAAAGTCCGTACTGGATGAAATTGTCGAAAAAGGCGTGCACGACCCGTCGTCACTTTTACAAAATTTTCAGGGCAATCCTGCGCAGAGTCTTATTTCGGAAGCGCTGTTTTCATCTTCGGGAATATCCGATGAGAAAACGGCGGGCAAAATGATCGATTCATGCATAGGCAAATTAAAACTGCTAAAGCTCGAAGAGGGGTTAAAAGGTCTACGTCTTAAGATGGATGAAGCGGTGAAAAATAAAGACTCTTTACTTGAGAAAGAGCTTCTGAAGGAATACTCGGACTTAATGAAACAAAAAAACCGGAAGAAGGGAGAGCCTAATGGGAAAGAATAAAAAGAACGACTTTCAAATCGATAGCGTCACGGAGGACAGGCTATCCGATTCGGCGGTCGAACCTTCAGAGGACGAAAAGCTAAAGGGCGATAATGTTTACCTTAAGGACAGTGAGAATGAAAACGCGGACGAAGATGAGGAAATAAGTGAGAAGGGGAATAAATACGTTTTTAACTTAAAGAACGCCAGGGAAAACGCTAACGAATATGACTTAATAAGGTTTTATCTCCATGAAATAGCCGACCATTCCCTTCTGACCAGGGAGCAGGAAATACGTATTGCCAAAGAAATTGAGACCGGCAGGAGAATCGTCGCAAGAGCGATATTGAGTTCGTCTCTTTTGTTGAAGGAAATAATAAGTCTTGCGGAAGAGCTCGAAAAAGGGAGTTTGGATATAAGGGATATCACGAGTTCACTCGACGATGCCGATAATTCCGTCGAGGAAGAGGTGGATCTTGGCATAAGAAACTCCATAAACTCTATAACCAGGCTCTTTGAAGAGAACGAGCAATTCAGAAAGGAACTGGAAAGCGTTAGCGAAAAGAAGAAAAAAGTCCTCCTCCAGAGAATAAAGAGAAATAACAACAAAATGCTGGCTTATATGGAAGAAATAAACCTGAACGGATTTCAGATGGAAAGAATTGTCTCGGTAGCCCGCAGTCACATAGACAAGCTGGAAGGGGTAAAGAACCAGTATGCAGGACCCCGTAAAAAGAAGCTCTCCCCGGCTTCGAGGGCAAAAAAGGAATTACAGGACAATATGCAGGATTTACTTGCCGAAGCGGAAGCGAATACCCTAATGCTCAAGAAGTCTCTTAGAAGAATCGATCTGGGGGAGCATATGACCCAAAGTGCGAGGCGGAAGCTGATAGAGTCAAATTTGCGTCTTGTAGTCAGTATCGCCAGGCGGTACATAAACCGCGGCCTTCCGTTTCTCGATTTGATACAGGAAGGGAATATGGGACTCATGAGAGCGGTTGAAAAGTTCGAACATAACAGAGGATACAAATTTTCAACCTATGCCACGTGGTGGATAAGGCAGGCGATAACCAGAGCCCTTGCTGATCAGTCCAGAATAATTAGGATCCCGGTCCATATGACTGAGACTATTAACAGGATTGTCAGGACTTCGAGGCTCCTTGTGCAGGAGCTTGGAAGAGAGCCGCTGCCTGAAGAGATAGCTGAAAAGGTCGGTATACACGCTGATAAGGTCGCGCGCGTGCTTAAAATTTCAAAAGACCCCATTTCGCTTGAGACTCCTATAGGGGACGAAGAGGACAGTAAGCTCGTTGATCTTATAGAGGACTCAAACACCACTTCTCCGGTCAAGGTGCTCGAAATGAGCGAGCTTAAGGAGATAATAAGCAACGCCCTTTCTTCCGTGCTCAACACGAGAGAAGAAAGCATTGTGAGGCTCAGGTTCGGGATAGACGATGAAAAAGAGCACACGCTTGAAGAGGTGGGCCATGAGTTTAACGTTACGCGTGAGAGGATAAGGCAGATAGAGGTAAAGGCTATAAAGAAATTAAAGCGCGCGGGCAGGGTCTATCCGATAAAAAGCTATCTTGAAAAGGCTTGACGTCAGATTTTTACAGCCGGCGGCGCTCTTTTTGCCTGATAGTTTACAAGGAATCTTTTACTTTCTCATCAGCTCTTTTGCTTCTTCAAAATAGACAAGAGCGGATTCGGTAGTCTTCAGCCTTAGCATCTGTTTTATTTCCGAAACGGTAGCGCCTTCTTCGATCGCAAGCATTGCCGCTGTGTGCCTCAGGCTTACCGGTTTTATCCCCTCCTTTTTGATTCCCGAAAGCTCGAAGTAATGATTCACGCGCGCCCTGATCCCGCGGGTCGTAATTCTCTCCTTGATCGACCTGTTTCCGATCCCCCAGAAGAGCGGTTCCTCCCCGCCCGAGTCTCCTCTTTGCTCCAGATAACTCTCAACCGACTGCTCTACACCCGGACTGAGACTTACTTATTCATCTTTTTTATCCTTGTTCTTGCCCTGTACGTATATCACTTTGGTGCCGTCTCTTGATTTAAGATCCTGGAGGTTCGCCCTCACTATTTCAATTTCGCTCAATCCGGACCTCGCCATCAGATTTAATATAGCCCCGTCCCTTACCCCCAGAGGCGAATTAAGGTCGATCACGCTGAATAGTTTTGCGATGTCTTCGCGCGAAATCGAATCGGTGAGATGCCTTTGGGGACGCGAGCTTCCCTTGACGCTTCTGGCCGGATTCTCGTTTATTTTTCCCGTCGAGACTAAATATTCATAGAATCTCCTCACCGCGGTTAAATATGCGGACATCGACGTCGGGGATAAATCTTTAGAGATTAGGTAGTCCTTGTAGCGCTGTATGTCGTTTGAGTTGAGACCCGCAGGGGAAACATTGCCAAGCCACTTTGAAAACTCGCGCAGCGCCTTTCTGTATGTTTCCTTTGTTGTCTCTCTTCTCCTGAGCGATTCTATGAAGCTGTCAACAAGTTTATCCATTCATAAAAATTAAAGCATTTTTATTGTTTTTATTCAAATTCGAGTATTGACATATTTGATATCTGATGTAATTTATATCGCAGAATCTGGGTGGCAATGCTGAAGAGGGAACACCCGGTCCCATTCCGAACCCGGAAGTTAAGCTCTTCAAGGCCGATGATACTGCTCCTGTACGGGAGTGGGAAAGTAGGTAGCTGCCTTGGTTCTTTTTTTTTTTTGCCGTTTTTGATTCCCTGCTCGAGACTTTCCATAACATACTCGATTCATTATACCGAACCGGCCTCCTCAAAATTTAATGATTGTTTGTTTTGTCCCAGGCTGTTGTGTAGTATCTTTCTCGTTTTAATTCTTTTATCAATGAGGCCCTGCAGGTGAAAAAGACCAGACTCGCCGTTTTTGTTTCCGGAAGCGGCACAAATCTTCAGGCGATAATCGATGCCGATATTCCTTGTGTAGAAATTGCGCTTGTTTTCAGTAACAACCCCGGCGCCTATGCCCTGGAGCGGGCTAAAAAGCATGGAATTCAGTGTGAGGTGATCGACCACAGGGGTTATAAGAACAGGGAGGAGTACGACAGGGACGTTTTAAGCGCGATCGAACCCTACGGAATCGAGCTGATAGCGCTTGCGGGTTTTATGAGAATATTTTCCCCC
Source organism: Deltaproteobacteria bacterium (assembly GCA_040223695.1). Lineage (NCBI taxonomy): Bacteria > Pseudomonadati > Myxococcota > Myxococcia > Deltaproteobacteria bacterium. The sequence continues at coordinate 3,868 of JAVKFU010000017.1, read as the reverse complement.
GTTTTCGTGAGGGCTTATAAGAACAGGATTATAAATCTGCACCCCGCGCTTCTCCCCTCGTTTCCCGGAATAAACGCTGCCGGGCAGGCGCTCGAGTATGGTGTGAAGTACACAGGCGTAACGGTTCATTTCGTAGACGAAGGAGTCGATACCGGGCCCATAATACTCCAGTCAGTGGTGCCGGTACACGAAGACGATACGGAAGACGCTCTTCTTGAAAGGATTCATGAGGAGGAGCACAGGATCTATCCCGAAGCAATAAGGCTTGTCGCCGGAGGGATGATTAGTATCGAAGGCCGAAGGGTACTCAAAAAGACTTAGGATTCAGAGGGCTTTTTATATTTCCTTTCCTACAGCGCGGGCGACAGGGGCCGCCTTTTCCATCAAAATTGAGAACTTCTTGGGCTTGAGTGATTGCCCCCCGTCGCTTATAGCGATTTCAGGATTATTATGAACCTCTATAATAAGCCCGTCAGCTCCTGCGGCTATCGCGGCCAGAGCCATAGGGGTGACATACTGCCAGTACCCCGTGCCGTGGCTGGGGTCGGCTATTATGGGAAGATGGGTTTTTTCCTTGAGCACAGGAATCGCGTTCAGGTCAAATGTATTTCTGGTTGCGGTCTCGAACGTCCTGATTCCCCTCTCGCAGAGCATTACATCTTCATTCCCTTCGGATAGTATGTACTCTGCGCTCATCAAGAACTCTTTTATGGTAGTGGACATGCCTCTTTTCAGAAGAACGGGCTTACGCGATTTACCGATCTGCTTTAGTAATGAGTAGTTTTGAGAGTTTCTGGCTCCGACCTGCAATACATCCGCATACTCGATTACGTCGTCGAGATCATGAGGGTCGAGTATCTCCGTAACTATTGGCAGTCCGGTCTCTTCCTTTGCTTTTGCGAGAAGCTTGAGTCCTTCGACTCCTAATCCCTGAAAAGTATACGGTGAAGTCCTGGGTTTATACGCTCCGCCCCTAAGCATGCTTGCCCCCGCTTCCTTCACGGCCCGCGCTACCTGCATAATCTGGTCTTCGTTTTCAACAGAGCAGGGTCCCGCGATTACAGTTAATTTATTGTTGCCGACTACCGTATTGCCGATGTTAATATGAGTGTTTTCAGGTTTGTATTCGCGGCTTGCCAGTTTGTAGGGTTGAAGAATCGGGACAACCTTCTCGACGCCTTCGAGCACGCTCAGTGTTTCTATATCCTGGGGTTTACCCCTTTCGTCCCCTACGGCTCCGATAACGGTTCTCAGCATTCCCTCGATAAGATGAGCCTGGTAGCCAAGCTCGTCGAGTGTGGCGACGGCCTTTTCAATCTGATCCTTCGAAGCGCCGCTTTTCATTACAACTATCATTTCTAAATTCTCCTCGGCTTTTCAAAGCCCGATAACGTTGAATAAAAAGCTTATGTTACATGAAGGGCTAATGTTGTCAACAGCCCTGAAAGTACCGGAAAACCGTTAATATTCCACCGAATGTATTATGTCTAAGCGGTATTTGTCCTTATACTATTGATTCTTTCTGTATTGCATAGAATAATAATGTTCCTACTCCAGAGGGCAGGTGGCGAAATCGGCAGACGCGACGGCCTCAAAAGTCGTTGGGCTCACGCCCGTGGGGGTTCGACTCCCCCCCTGCCCAGTCCCTTATTTTCTTTCTTGTAGTCACCGGCACTCTCTTTGTAATTTTCTCCTGTTTTATTGTAATATAGACACGTGGGCGGTTTCACACTGCACTTAATAGTCGGGGCTGAGATTTAAAAATGCAAAAAGGAAGAGTCCCTTTTAAGGGTGTAGAGGAAAACGAGGCTATACGGTCGATTCTGGAAGGCACATCGACAGCGATAGGAGAGGCATTCTTCGCTTCCCTTGTCGAGAACCTTTCTAAAGTGCTCCATACCTACGGCGCATGGGTGACAGAGTATCTGGAAGAGACGAAGCGTCTCCGTTCCATGGCCTTTTATCTCGGCGACCACTGGATAAAGGACTTTGAGTATCCGCTTATCGGCACGCCCTGTGAATTGGTTGTAGAGGAAAAGAGACTCGTCCATGTGCGTGACGAGCTGTTCAGTAAGTTTAAAGGAAATCCGGAGCTGAAGGACTTTCGTCAGACAAACGCCGTAAGCTACCTCGGCATCCCCTTTGAGGACACGGATGGAAGGGTTCTCGGACACCTTTCGGTAATCGATCGGGAGCCGATTCCCGAAGACCAGGAAGTGGTAAACATATTCCGCATTTTCGCAAACAGGGCGAGCGCCGAGATGAGACGCTTGCGTGCCGAGAGGGATACTCTCGAAAGGGAAGAGAAGCTGAGAAGACTTTTCGACAGCGCAATGGATGCAATAATCGAGCTCGATAAGGATTTTAAAGTAACTCGTCTGAACCCCGCGGCATCCAAATTATTCGGCTCGGCAAGCGAAAAAGTGACGGGAAGGCTCTTTAATCGCCTGCTCACTAAAGAGAGCAGCGGAAAGCTCCTTCAGCTTTCAGAGTTTCTGGACGCAAAACCGGAGGGGGAGAAATTTATCTGGATACCCGAGGGATTGAGGGCAGTAAGCGAAAAGGGCGCTGAATTCCCCGCCGAAGCCACACTGTCGAGTTTTCAGATGGGGAAAGAACGCTTTTACACGCTCATATTGAGAAACGTGAATGAGAGGCTTCAGGCTGAACAAAAAATACGGTCTCTTACAATAGAATCGGAATATTTGAAGGAAGAACTTAAATCGCTGACCGAGTCGGACGGCATAATAGGGGACAGTAAATCTTTGCTCAGGGTTTTGGGGGACGTGAGGAAAGTGGCGGGTACCGAAGCCACGGTCTTGATACAGGGTGAGACAGGGACGGGAAAAGAGCTTATCGCCAGGTCCATACACTCCTCAAGCCGCCGCTCTGATAAACCTTTCATAAAGGTGAACTGCCCGGCAATTCCATCCAACCTAATAGAGAGCGAGTTCTTCGGCCACGAGCAGGGCGCTTTCACGGGAGCGACAAGAAAACGCGAAGGACGTTTCTCCGTAGCCGACCGCGGGACAATATTCCTGGACGAGATAGGGGAGCTTCCTGTTGACCTTCAATCCAAACTCCTCAGGGTGCTTCAGGAAGGGGAGTTCGAGCCTGTGGGAAGCTCGAAGACAGTTAAAGTCGATGTCAGGGTAATTGCGGCTACAAACCGTGATCTTTTAAGAGAGATAAAAGAGGGCAGGTTCCGGGAAGACCTTTACTACAGGCTTAATGTCTTTCAGCTGGAGCTTCCTCCGCTCAGAGAACGCGCCGATGATATAGAAAAACTTGCGCGCTCCTTCATTGATAAATTCTCAAAGAGGAACGGTATTGCATTAAGCCCGCTAAGGGATGAAGATGTCTCCCGTCTCAAATCTTACAACTGGCCCGGGAATATCAGGGAGCTTCAAAACGTTATCGAGCGCGCCGTAATTACTTCGACCGACGGGCACTTGAATCTGGAAGGGCCGCTTCCCGGTAGCGCAAACGATGCGGATTCGGGCAAAACATCACAGTCAATGGAGGCGAAAGATACAGTTCTGTCAGACAGAGAATTAAAAGAGCTTGAGAAAAATAACATTCTAAGGGCTCTCCAGCGGACAGGATGGAAAGTGGCAGGTAAAAACGGCGCGGCTTCGCTTCTGGGCCTTCCGACATCAACCCTCAATTCAAAAATTAAATCTTTCGGAATAAAACCTCCCTCCTGATAAGATAAATTCCACCTTACTATCGAGATTTCACCGGACAGACTAGCGACAAGTCGCTACTAGCGGGATACCGCTACCATTCAGTCTTTACTTCTTTGTATATAACACACTGTTGCTATTGATATTTTATAAATTCAAGGGAGATGGCACGCCCCTTGCGC